>JAICKD010000228.1 GCA_025928125.1 Ktedonobacterales bacterium | reverse complement strand
TCTCCAGCAGCCGGTCGGCGTACTTCGTGATCTTCAGGAACCACTGCTCCAGCTCGCGCCGCTCCACCAGCCAGCCGCAGCGCTCGCAGTGGCCGTTGATGACCTGCTCGTCGGCCAGAACGGTCTTGTCGTTGGGACACCAGTTAACCGCCGCCGACTTGCGCACAGCCAGCCCCGCTTTGAACAGCTGGATGAAGATCCACTGCGTCCAGCGGTAGTAGCGTGGGTCGGTGGTATCCACCTCGTGCGCCCAGTCAAAGCGGTTGCCGATGCGCTTCAGCTGGTCCTCACGGAAGTGGGTCACGTTGCGCGCCGTCAGGATGGTTGGGTGGATGCCTCGCTTGATTGCGAAGTTCTCGCTATGGATGCCGAAGGCGTCGAACCCCATCGGCTCGAAGACATCGTAGCCGCGCATGCTCATCCAGCGGCCATGGATGTCCGAGCCGGTGTAGGGATACATGTTGCCGACGTGCAGGCCCTCAGCGGAGGGGTAGGGGAACATCATCAGGTTGTAGTAGGGTTTCCGCGCGCGCTCCAGGTCGGTCTGGTAGATGCCGCTGGCCTCCCAGCGCTCGCGCCACTTCGCCTCAAACGCCGTGAAGTCGTACTGTGGTGGGCGCGTTGTGATAATGGACGTACCCGCGCGCTTGTCGGACGTTCGTGGCGGGCTTTTTCCACGCGTTGTGCCTGCTGTCGTCGTCTTTCGCTGTGCCATGTGGTCCTCCGCTCTGGGTCATCGAGTCACTTTCCAGCGATATGGAAAGTATGAGCCTGAACGGCGACGGGCAACAAAAATGCCCTCCGCCCCGACAAGGGCGAAAGGCGACGCACAGTGCGAACCTTCGCGGTACCACCTTGTTTCTGCCGACGCCTCGCGACGACGGCCTCAGAGGGCGCCAACACGCCCCGGTCCAGTAACGGGAACACCCGGCGACCGCTACTTACGCCTGAACACGTCAGCGTTTCACGGCCACGGCTCGCGAGGGAGCTTCCGCGGACCCACACGCCGGTTCGCACCAGCCACCGGCTCTCTGACGAGCGGAATCGCGCGTACTTTCCTCGTTCGATGCCCTATCCTTCTGCGATTGTCACCCTCAGTGTACACGATGGAACCAGGAGACGCAAGCAGCCATATTCACAGAGGCAGACAGACAATCTCTCGGGGTACATGTTTGATTGGCTCTCATACCACTTGTATGTGCCTTATCGCTGAAGGTGGCCCTTATCCAATATCTGGCGAGTCATTTTCGATGAGGGCAACCTCAAACGGTTTGTCATCGATACGTACCAAACGGGCTTCGATAAGCATCACTGCGTCTCTCAATTCAACCACAAAATTGGGGTGGGTATTGTAACGAATCACCCATCCACTCTCCCAGGAGCCTGGTTTGGTGTGTATCCGGACGGTCCCGACGCTTTCGGAGTAGTAGCCAGCCGACGTCCACTCGCCAATGACTTGTCTATCTGTTAGCAGGCCAGTGCGAAGCCACTCATATCGCTTTGCATCCGAGCCTAGCACCATGTAGAATGAGGCGACATCCTCAAAAACGGCAACGTGCGGTTCGGGTTCTGGACCCCACTGAGTCTGCACGTGAAAGGTGATGGTTTGCCGCAACACATTAATATCCAGCGCCTTGATAGTCCCTGACTCCAGATTTGCAAGCTCCGTTACGAGATCATCATCGTCTTCGCCATCGTTACCATTGCCATGACTCGTACCGCTCATGAAATCCTCCTGCTTATTTTTGCAGTCGCTTGCACAGCGAGCAAGCTGCCAGTTGCCGCATTGCTCTCAGTCGCCGACCTCATATATGTTCAGAGTACTTGTGACAATGTCGTCTCGCAAGGGTCGGTCATCACCTTTGTGTCCTGTGTGGCAGAGTATGTAGCCGCTGGCCCTGTAGTTGCAGTCTACAATGCATCTGTAAACCTGTAGGCAGGGTAGCAGTAATTGCCTGGGTGGTGTGATACAATCCGACGAGTACGGCCAGGGGAGAGCGGCGCACGTAGCGAGCAGGGCAGGCATAGCAAGACGCAGCAGCGTACAGGGGCAGAGCGATGACCATACGCATCCTGATTGCCGATGATCACAGCGTGGTCCGGCAGGGTCTCAAAATGTTTCTGGCACTGGACCCTGAACTGGAGGTCGTCGGCGAGGCCGCCAACGGCGAAGAGGCGGTGCGCAAAGCAGCGGAGCTACGCCCCGACGTGGTGCTTATGGACCTGCTCATGCCGAAGATGGATGGCGTCACCGCCACGGCGACCATCCGCCGCGCCCAGCCCGATACCGAGGTGATCGCCCTGACCAGCGTGCTCGAAGACGCGACGGTAGTCGCAGCAGTGCGCGCGGGCGCCATCGGCTATCTCCTCAAAGACACCCAGGCCGACGAGCTGTGTGGCGCGATCCATGCCGCCGCCGCCGGCCAGGTGCGGCTCGCCCCACAGGCCGCCGCCCGGCTGATGAACGAGGTGCGCACGCCCGAGAATCCCGACATGCTCACTGAGCGCGAGATCGAGGTGCTGCGGCTGCTGGCGCAGGGGCAAGCCAACAAGGAAATCGCGCGCGCGCTCCACATCGCCGAGAAGACCGTCAAGACGCATGTCAGCAACATCCTCGCCAAGCTTGGCCTGCAGAGCCGCACACAGGCCGCCCTCTATGCTCTGCGCGTCGGCATCGCGTCACCCGAATCGACCAGCACAACTGGCCCAGCCACGTGATGGCCGCGAGATGGGAAAGCCGCGCGCTATGAGTGGAACCCGGCGATCTGGCGTGGAAAAGGATCCGACCAGCGAGCGCCTCGCCCTCGCCATCGAGGGCGCCAACGATGGCCTGTGGGACTGGGACATCGATGCCAATACAGTCTACTACTCGCCGCGCTGGAAGGCGATGCTGGGCTACGCCGACGACGAGATATTTAACGCCTTCGACGAGTGGACGCGGCGCATCCACCCCGACGACCGCGAGCGCTGTCTGGCCGCCATCGAGGCGCATCTGCGCGGCCCTGAAAGCGCCTATCGTCTCGAACACCGGCTCCGCCACAAAGATGGCTCGTGGCGCTGGATTCTCTCACGCGCGGCATCGCTCCGGGACGCCAGCGGCCGCGCCTATCGCATCGCGGGCTGGCATACCGATATCACCGCACGCCGCGCTCGTGAAGGTCAGGTCACCGAGCGCGAGCGGCAGTATCATGACATCTTCGAGTCCACCAGTGATGGGCTGATTCTCAACGACCTGAAGACCGGGCGCGTGGTCGATGCCAATCCAGCTGCCTGCGCGATGCACGGCTACACACGCCGCGAGTTTGTCGGGATGCATCCAACCGCGTTCATCGCGCCAGAGTACCACGAAGCGTTCGAGCGCTATATGGATGCGGCGCGCGAGGGCCGCCCGTTTCGGACGCACGCCATCGACGTTCGCAAGGATGGCACGAGGCTGCATGTCGAGATACACACTTCGACGATTACCTATTCGGGCCGGTCGTATATGCTCAGCGTCGTGCGCGATATCAGCGACCGAGTGGCCTACTATCGGGAGCTGGAGCGGCGCGTCCACGAGCGGACGCGGGAGTTGACCACACTGCTCGAGATCGCCCAGAGTGTCGTCTCGACGCTGGAGCTACGGCCACTGCTGCATACCGTGCTCGACCAACTCAAAACCGTGGTGGATTACTCGGGCGCGGCGATTATCGCGCGTCGTGGCGATATACTCTCGCTGCTGGACTATCGCGGCCCGGCAAGCGGCGACGAGATCGAGATATTAGAGCGCTCGCCGGATTTTCAGGAGGTCTTGCGCAATTTTCTCGACGAGCAGGAAGTGCGCGTGGTGGCCGATGTGCGCGGGGATGAGCCAGGGGCGGCGGCCTTTCGCCGGGCGGCGGGAGCCTACATGGCGACCGAGTTTGCCTTTGTCCGCTCGTGGATGGGGCTGCCATTGATCGCCAAGGACCGCGTGATTGGGATGCTGAACATTGTCCACGCTGAGCCGGACTATTTCACCGAACGGCATGTCATGCTGGCGACGGCGGTGGCGGGCCAGGCGGCGGTAGCGCTGGAAAATGCGCGTCTGTATGAGCAGAGCAAAGACCTGGCGGCGCTCGAAGAACGCCAGCGGCTTGCCCGCGAACTGCACGACTCCGTCTCGCAGGCGCTCTTTGGCATCACCCTGGGCGCGCGCACCGCGCGGACACTGCTCGACCGCGACCCAGCGCGGGCCGCCCAGCCGCTGGAGTATGCGATGTCGCTGGCCGAGGCGGCGCTGGCGGAGATGCGCACGCTCATCTTCGAGTTGCGCCCGGAATCGCTGGCGAATGAGGGGTTGATGGTGGCGCTGGAGAAGCTGGCCGCCGCGGCGCGCACCCGTCACCATATCGAGGTCAACATGACGTTGATGGATGAGCCGCCCATCTCGCTGGACGCCAAGGAGGCGCTCTATCGCATCGCGCAGGAGGCGCTGCAAAACGTGGTCCGGCACGCGCAGGCCACCGAGGTCACGCTGAGTGTTACTCAGAAGGAAGCCGATGAGCTGGTGCTGGATATCCGCGACAACGGTATTGGCTTCGATCCTTCGGAGAGCTTTCCCGGCCGCCTGGGCCTGAACTCGATGCGCGAGCGAGTGATGCGGCTGGGCGGCGTCTTCACGCTGGAAAGCACGCCCGACCAGGGGACACATATCAGGGCGAGCATTCCGCTGCTGCCGTCTGACGCCTGGCGCCTGACGCTACCTGGAAGCCGCGCAGTGGATAGCGGCAAGGTCGCAGGCTACGGGCGACCCCTTGACCAGCGGCTGGTTTTGGGGTAGGATGGAAGAGTTCCGCGGGAGTGGCGCAGTGGTAGCGCAATTGCTTCCCAAGCAATGGGTCGCGGGTTCGAATCCCGTCTCCCGCTCCAACAGCCTCCAGGCTTGACCTGGAGGCCTTTTTTTCGGGTTTAACAATGCGGATGTATCGCCAGGCGGTTCAGGTGTTCAAGCGTGTCCCTTCACATAGGTATCCAGGAAGCGCGCAATCTCCGGGTACGCTTTGACGCGATTGGCGCGTTTGATCAGGCCATGGCCCTCATCCTCGAAGCGCAGGTATTCTACCGGCACATTGCGTGTGCGCAGGGCCGCGACGATCTGTTCAGCCTCCCCGACAGGCACGCGCGGATCGTTAGCCCCATGGACGACGAAGAGCGCGGCGGTGATCGCATCCGCGTGGTGAATCGGTGAGATTGCCTCGAGGAACTCACGGTCGTTTTCCAGGCTCCCATATTCCGGCTCGCGCAGCTTGCGCCGCCACGGCCCGGTCTGCTCCAGGAAGGTGACGAAGTTGGCGATACCGACGATATCGACTCCCGCCGCCCAGAGATCGGGATAGGTCGTCACTGCCGAAAGCACCATGAACCCGCCATAGCTGCCGCCCATCACAGCGATACGCCGCGCATCGGCGATTCCCTGCTCGCCCAGCCAGCTGACCGCCGCAGCGAGATCAGCCACCGAGTCCATTCGCAGCCGCACATCGTCCAGGCTCTGGTAGAGGTAGCCGTAGCCGCTGCTGCCCCGCACGTTCGGCGCAAGCACGCCGTAGCCATGCGCCGTCAGATACTGGATCACCGGGTTGAATGCGGGCCGCGTCTGGCTCTCTGGCCCACCATGGACATAGACAACCACGGGCAGGTTGCGCGGCTCTATCCCACGCGGCAGAAAGAGATAGGCGGGAATCTGCCGGTCGTCGAAGGTCGGGTAGCGCACCAGTTGCGGCGAGACAAACGCCGTGTCGGGAAGCCCACCTCGCGCGCTCTGTGTCGCGGGCGTAAGCGTCTGGCTGGCGATATCCCAGAGCCAGATGTTGACCGCGTCATTGGGTGAGGCAAAGGTGAATGCGAGGCCCGCGCCATCGGGCGACCACTGCGCGCCAACCACTACCCCCAGCGGCAGATTGGGGGATGGCAAGGTCGTCCGTCCCTCCCAGCCAGACGAGATATCGAAGAGATCGATCCGTGAGGCGCCATCGACGTTGGTGACCAGCGCCAGCCGCTGGCCGTCGCGCGAGAG
>JAICKD010000472.1 GCA_025928125.1 Ktedonobacterales bacterium | reverse complement strand
TACCGCGCGCTCACCGTCCTAGCCGTCAACGAACAGATTGACCCTGATGACGGCGAGCGACTCACCGCGCTGGCGGAATCGAGCAATATCCGCATCGTGACGCCGACGGTCAGCGACGGGCGCCAGTATACCGTCCTCGCCGGGAACACTGATATCACACCGGCGCTGCGCACGCCAGAGGTGGAGACGAACGTCTCTCGGGTCTCGCGCCACCCCAGCGTGCGGGACGCGCTGAGGATCCTCCAGCAGGCGATGGCCGACGATCAGACGGTGGTGATGGTTGGGCGCGACATTGGCACGGTGGTGCTGCCAGACGCGGACCTCAAAATCTGGCTGACCACCTCACTGGAGCAGCGGGCGCAGCGACGCCACGGCGATCTGGTCGCCAGCATGGGTGAGCGAGCGCCAACGCTCGACGAGGTACGCCAGGAGATCGCGCGCCGGGATGAGAAAGACCAGAAACAGATGCAGCCCGCGCCGGACGCCTATACCATCAATAATGATCTGTTGACGGCCGATGAAACCGTCGCCCGCATTCTGACCCTGCTCAACGAGCGCGCCCAGCGGGAGGTCTCATCATGACGAGCGCCAACACGCCCGCATCGTCATCACAACCCTCACGGCCATCACAATCATCTTCGCCAGCGTCGGCGGAAGATCGCGTCGGCCAGGCGTCGAAAGGCTTCTATGCCTTCGCCAAGTTCGTCGTGCGGCTGGTTTTCCCGCTGCTTGCCCACCTGCGCGTTGTCGGTCTTGAGAACGTCCCCGCGAGCGGCCCCGTCATCCTCGCGCAGAACCATATTGCGTGGATCGATATCCCCCTGGCATCCATCAAGGTGCCGCGGGTCACGCACTACATGGCCAAGATCGAGCTGTTCGGCCAGCCAGTACTCGGCGGCATCATGCGGCTGCTGGGCGCGTTTCCGGTGCGGCGCGGCGAGGGCGACCGCGAATCACTGCGCATCTCCGAGCGGCTGCTCGCGCAGGGGAAGGTGCTGGTCATCTTCCCGGAGGGCCACCGCAGCGGTGGCAAGCTGATCCAGGCGCATCCCGGCACGTCGCTGATCGCGCTCCGCACTGGCGCGCCGATTGTCCCGGTGGCGATCTCAGGCACCGAAAACGTCTTCAAGCGTTTCCGCCCGCTGGTCATGGTGACCTATGGCAAGCCGTTCTACCTGGAGACCAGCGGCCCGCGCCGGACACGCGACGATCTGGCGCGCAACACGGACCTCATCATGTATCATATCGCCGAGCTACTGCCGCCGGAGTACCGTGGCGAGTACGCGCAACTGCCCGCTGAGTTGTGAGTGAGCGCGGGGATCGTAGCGGTACCATCCAACACCAGCGCCTGAGAACACCTAACACAACCGTCAGGCCCCAGGGGCAATGATGAGAGTAGGCCAGCTTCGCGGCATGAATGCCGCAGCTAAGAACCGGTTGTGATAGGAATTCTAAGCGCGAAAGGAGATGCGTATCGTGCTGCTTTCACCGAGTTATTCGCGGAGGCGTATTGGCCTCGCCACGGTTGGCTTTATCCTCCTGTCGCTGGTCGCTTTGCTGATTCTTCCCGCTATCTTCCCTGCGGGCAAAGACCTGCTCGCCCATTATGGGCTTTCCCCCAAGGACCCGCGGACGCAGACCCTCAGCGGCCAGATAGATAACCTGCGCGGCATCACCGCAGTGATCGCGCTGACCGCGCTGGCATGCGGTTACTGGCTTGCCCTGCTGCGGCTACGCGAGGTGAGCGGTCCGCAGGCGCTGCTGGAGACGATTGGGCTGAGCATTATCTTCTTCATCGGCGGCGAATATGTCCTTATCTCGGCGGCAACCCTTATTTCGCCCGACCTGGGCAAGAACGCTGCTGGCATATTCTGGTGGACGACGATGCTGGCGACCGCTCCAGAATTGTTGCTGCGCGCGTTGGCGCTGGCGATCATTTGTGGTCTCGTGGGAACACTGGCGGCGCTCATCTTCACCCGCTGGCGGCCAGTCCGGGGCGTCCTCTTCCACGCGCCGGTTGGGGTGGCTACCTTTGGGTGCGTGCTAGGCATCGGATTGGCCGCGCTGGCGGTGCAACTGCTCGGCGGCCTCCTGCTGCTGCAAACAGTCTTCACCGGGCTGGGCGCTGCTCATCCGGGTGATGCGGTCTTCCTGCTCGTGGTCTGGCTGCTTGCCCCGGCGCTCCTGATCGCGTTCTATGCGACCCGTGGCTCCGCCCGCTTTATCCGGCTGGCCTCGGTGGATCGCTCCGCGCCGACGCTGCCCGCGCTGCCGCTCGCCTCGCCCGCCGTCCGGCCAGGGGCGCGGCTGACCGGGCTGGGTGGGGCGGTTTCCACGCTGGGCTATTTTCTGCCCTGGTGCTTTCTCAGCGTCGTCTTCCTGGTCAGCTCTTGCAATCAGCCAGCCCATCTGGAGACGAAGCCGGTCGAGCCATCGGGGGCCGATCTGGCGATTCAGTCTGGGGCGACCTTCATTCCGGACATACTTGTGTTGCTCGCCGCGCTGGCGCTGGTCGTCATCGGCATACGCGCGTTGCGCCGCCAGCCATCGCGCAGTGAGATTGGGGTCGCGTTGAGCGCGGCGCTGATTGGTCTGGCGCTGGTTGGGTTCCAATCCCTTCAGTTAGCCTCGGGTAAATTCCCGCTGACGCGCGCCGAACACATCACGTTTCTGGGGATGGGCGCGGGGTTCTGGCTGTTGCTCATCGGTTTCGTCATCGGCGTGGTGGGCGGCGGCATGATGCTCTACGCCGTCACACGGCCAGCCCCCGGCAAGAAGGGTGTCACCTGGGCGGATACCGACTCTGCCAGGACGCTGCCCGACGAGTAGTGATGATATGGCCCCGGCCCTCTCCCCCTAACCCCCTCCCCTAAAAGGGAGGGGGAACCAGAGGATCTCGCTGCCAACCCGCCTCCTACAAGAGGGGAGAAACCAGAGCGTGTGGAGGGGTCGAGCATACGACACAGCGATATCCGTACGACTACTGCTTGCGAGTGTCTTCTACTACGGTGTCGCCCGCGCGGATGACGCCGCCGCGCTCGACGGAAGCGTAGACTCCCAGGGAGGGTAGCCGCTTGCCATCGAGCGCTGGCGCCGCAGGGCGGTTATGCTCGGCCACCGCGCGCAGGATGCCTATATCCTCCGCTAATTCGCCTTGCGGAAGCGTTGGCACGACGCATCGCGGCGACGGATCGGTCACACGCAGGCGCACCTCCGCGCCAATCGCCAGCGTTCGCCCAACCCACTCGTTCTCGACGAATCCGCGCATCGCGTCGGGCGTCTCGATGACCAGATTGGGGCGGAAGCGGCGCGGGTCTACCTGGCCGCGTGGATAGAGCGATTGCAGATGCGCGAGTGTGGCGGTCGTCATCAGATGGAGCGGCGCGTAGTCGAAGAATGTGCCTTCTGGCGCGCCCTGGCCAATCCGTCCCGAGGTCACTGTATCGCGCAGCAGGAGGCCATCGACATCGGGCCAGTAGCGCTCGATCTCTGGCGCGGGCGGCGGTGTTCGTACCAGACGAACTGAACGTCCCGTCAGCCCTGAAAGCACGGCGTCGGCGTCGTCCTGGCTGGCCAGTAGCTCCTGCCCATCAGCCAACTCAATGCGCACCGCTCCATCCGGGGAGAAGACCAGCGCCTGGCACTGGAGCAGGCGACCCCACAACCGGGGACGCTTGACGCTCGCGATTTTCCC
>JAICKD010000243.1 GCA_025928125.1 Ktedonobacterales bacterium | reverse complement strand
TCGTGGCATTCTCGCGGGCAAGACGCTCGATAGCGCGCTGGTGAATGTGGGTGGCGTCACGCTGCGTATCTTCGCGCCGCTCAATGTGCTGAGCCACCTGAATGCGGGCGAGGAGGTCACGCTTCATACGTGGCTGCTGGTACGCGAAGACGCCCTCGCTCTCTACGGCTTTGCCTCCCCCGACGATCGCGACCTCTTCGAGCAGTTGCTGGCCGTTGGCGGCGTTGGCCCAAGCATCGGGCTGGCGTTGCTCTCCAGTATGTCGGCTCAGACTTTCCGCGAGGCGGTACTGGCCGAGGACGTGACACGGCTGACGATGGCGCCACGGGTCGGGCGCAAGCTGGCGAGCCGGTTGGTGCTGGAGCTTCGCCCGCGCTTCGAGAAGGCTGGATTCGGTGGCGCGCCGGTCGTGTCAGGCGTCAGCCCAAACGTGCGCGCGCAGGTGCTGGAAGCGCTGACCGGCCTGGGCTACTCCACGACCGATGCCGCCGCCGCCGTGCGCACGCTGCCCGAAGATGCCAGCGGCAATATCGAAGACCTGATCTTGCAGGCGCTACGTTCGCTCGCCCGCGACTAGCACGCGAAAACAGACACAGTAACCTGACCAGCAAGGACGTTGCACGCGAGGACGGGCGGCCATGTTCTAGCAATCCTCAACGTCATAGCCATTACATTCCTTGACAGGAATATACCCATTGAGGTATATTCGGTACATGTTGACGACGCTGGGGGCTCTTGCCGAACCGAACCGATTGCATATTGTCGAGCTCTTGCGCGATGGACCACGTCCGGTAGGCGAAATCGCCGAACAGCTTGGTATCCGTCAGCCGCAAGTGTCCAAACACCTTCGCGTGCTCAGCAATGCGGGGGTTGTCGAGGCGCATCCAGTCGCCCAGCAGCGCATCTACCAGTTGCGTGCGCAGCCGTTCCACGAGCTTGACGCATGGCTGGAATCCTACCGCCACATCTGGGATGCGCGATTTGATCGCCTGGAAGTGTACCTGCACGACGCGCAACGCCAGGAAGCACTGGAAGAACAGGATGAGCAACATGACGACAAGTAATGACGCCGCGACGCCGCCCGGAGAGCGGGAACTTGTCATCACGCGCACCTTCGACGCGCCACGCGAGCTAGTCTGGAAGGCGTTCACCGAGTCCGACCGCCTGGCGCAGTGGTGGGGGCCAAAGGGGTTCACGATGGTAGTGCGCACGCTGGATGTTCGTCGGGGCGGCGTCTTTCACTATGCCATGCGCTCTCCTAGCGGTCAGCTCGTATGGGGGGCGTTTGTCTTTCGCGAGATACGGCCTCTTGAGCGCATCGTCTTCATCAGTTCTTTTGCGAACGAGGAAGGCAACATCATCCGGGCTCCGTTTAGCCCGACCTGGCCGCTGGAGATCTTGAATACGGTGACACTTACCGAATCTGACGGCAAAACGACAGTGACTTTCCGCGGCGGCCCCATCAACGCGACAGAGGAGGAGCGCGACACCTTCTGGAACAGCCAAAAATCGGTACAGCAGGGCTTTGCTGGGACGTTCGATCAGCTTGCCGCCTATCTGGCTGGGAACGCGAAAGGGCAATGAAGGACGCGTCCTGCCGCTCAAGGACAGGTTGAGGCGATTACGGCATGGGTACAGCGCTAGCACGAAGCCAGAACGAAAGTGAGAGGATGACCATGGGCAAAATCGTCGTTTCCGAATTTGTCTCCCTGGATGGCGTTATGGAAGATCCAGGTGGCGCCGAAGGCACAAAGCATGGCGGCTGGACCTTCCCGTTTGGCAGCCCCGAGCAGGAGCAGTTCAAGGCTGAGGAGCTTGTCAAAGCCGATGCGCTGTTGCTGGGTCGCCGCACCTATCAGGGCTTTGCCGCCGCATGGCCGTCCATGGAGGGGACCGGCGCATATGGAGAGAAGATGAATAGCATGCCCAAATACGTCGTCTCCACGACCCTCGCTGATTCTAACGTCACCTGGAACGCCACACTCCTCAAGGGCGATCTGGCGCAAGAGTTGGCCAGGATCAAGCAGGAGGTCGGCCAGGACATCCTGATCTTCGGCAGCGGCCAGTTGGTACACTCGATGGTCGCGCAGAGCCTCATTGATGAGTATCGCCTGATGGTCTTTCCAGTTATCCTGGGTTCCGGGAAGCGCGTCTTCCCAGAGGCAGACGAAAAGACGACGCTCACTCTGGTTGAGAGCAAGCCGTTCGCTTCTGGCGTCATGGTCCTGACCTACCGACCTGCCAAGAGTTGACGTGGCTTGTCTTCGCTTGCCGGGCATCCGCCATGTGGAAGGAGAACTGCTATGGAAACACAGAATCATTCCGACATGCTCGCGGAGTGCGGCTATGCTCCCGTGAACGGCCTCGAAATGTATTACGAGATCTACGGCAGCGGCCAGCCGCTGGTGTTGCTGCATGGCAACCTCTCGACCATCGGCACCTCCTTCGGCCAGATGATCCCGCTGCTTGCCGCGACGCGACGGGTGATCGCCATCGAGCAGCAGGGACACGGCCACACCGCCGACATTGATCGCCCGTTCAGTATCGGACAGTGGACGCAGGATACGGCAGCGCTGCTGCGTCATCTCGGCATCGAGCAGGCCGATTTCTTCGGTTATAGCTCAGGGGGCGGCGTTGCAATGGAGATGGCGTTGCACTCGCCCGATCTGGTGCGCAAATTCGTCTTCGCGGGAGGAACCAGTTACAGTCGCGACGGCTTCTACCCTGAACTGTTGGCAGGAAGCCAGGAGATGAGACCCGAGGATTTGGACGGCTCCCCGTTCCAGCAGGCCTATGCCCGCGTCGCGCCGCACCCTGAGAACTGGCATCAACTGGTCATGAAGGTCGCGGAGATGGATCGCGCGACTGTGGGCTGGCCGAGCGAGGTCATTGCCTCGCTCCAACAACCTGCCCTACTCATCATCGGGGACTCGGATATCGTGCGGCCAGAGCACGTTGTCGCGATGTTTCGCCTGCTCGGTGGCGGCGTCGCGGGCGATCTCGTCGGGCTGCCACGCTCCCAGCTGGCGATCCTGCCCGGCACGACGCATGTGATGCTTCCAGACCGCGCCGAGTGGCTGAGCTCGATGGTCCTCGCGTTCCTCGATGCCCCGGTGGAAAACGAACAGCCGGATGCTTAGCTCAACAATGTGGTGCGAGTAGCCCTCTCTCACGGGGAGAGAGGCGCCGGGGTGGGGTTCGGAGCTGCAGACGATATCTGGCCTATGCGCCTCAAACGTCCGTAACGTTCTCTGGCTCGACGCCTTCTTCCTCGCCTTCATCGTCCTCGTCGCCTTCAACCTCTGCTAACAGGTTGGTCAGCACCGTATCCGTGACCTGCGCGATGAATGCTTCTGCGGTAGAGGGATCGTCTAGTTCGCGCGGCAGGCGGAAGAAGGCGCGCGCGTCATCCTCGCTATGGTGCGAAATCCAGCGGGCGATGATGTTGATCTGGTCCACCTCGGCACGCCCAACCCGCGATGGTGGCGTCCCCAGCGCCGCCGCCTCAGTGACGAGCGCGCGCAGCTCCTCGCGAATCTGGTCGTCCTCCTGGTCGACGCGCCGCTGTGCCAGCAGCCGCCCATGCCGGATAAGAAAAATCTCGACATGGCCCAGCTCCGCCGATGGGTAGACGATCAGCAGATTGTTCGCCTCAACCGCGCCCGTCACCAGCCGCTGGCCCAGCAGCACCTGATCGGCATCTTTGAGCGCGTCCCTCAGCCGCGCCGCCCGCTCGAAGTCCTGGTGGGCCGCCGCCTCGAACATCTCGCGCTTGAGCCGGTCGATCAGGTCGGCGCGCTCGCCGCCCAGGAACGCGCACGCCTCCGCAATCGCCGCATGATACGCCTCCGCCACCTCTTGAGAAAGCTCGCCGCGACAGGGGCCGGGACAGCGTTTCAAGTGGTAGCGCAGGCAGGGATCGCTTGGCTTGGCCGCGGGAGGCAGGCTGCGGGTGCAGGTACGGATGGGAAACACCTTCTGAATCAGTTCGAGCGTGGCATTGACGATGCGTGTGCTGCGGAAGGGGCCGAAGTAGCGCGCACCGTCAGCGCTGACATCGCGGGAGGCGTAGAAGCGCGGATACGGATGCTGGACATCCAGCTTGATGAAAGGATACAACTCGTAGTTGCGCAGCTGCACATTGTAGCGCGGCTGTAGCTCTTTGATGAGCCGCGACTCCACCAGCAGCGCCTCCAGCTCTGAGCCGAGCACGCGCGTTTCGATCTGCTGGACACTCTGCAGCAGCCCATCCATCTTGCGCGTGTAGCCGAGCGGCTGGTTGTAGTACGACGCTAGCCGGTCGCGCAGCACCTTGGCCTTGCCAACATAGATGACCTCGCCACCGGCATCTTTCATCAGATAGACACCGGGCTTCGAGGGGAAGTTCTGCCGCCAAGCAGGATTGAGATACATGCTGCCAGTTGGGCGGCCCGACGGCAGGCTTGACCGCACCGGGACAACGCCGCTGATGGCCTGGCGCAGATCGTCCATCGTCTCGCAGCCCTCCTCACGCGCGCGCGCCAGCAACAGCGCGAACACCTGCGCCGTCAGCAGCGCATCGGGCAGGGCGCGATGGCGGGAGTGAACTGGCAGGTGGAGGGAAGCGGCGACGCGGTCCAGGCTGGCGCGGCGCATGCCAGTCAGATATCGGCGGGCCAGCGCGATGGTGTCTATCCCTTCCAGCGGGAAGTCGACATCGAGCGAGGCGCGCTGTGTCTCGTAGCTGAGAAAACCGAGGTCGAAGCCGATGTTATGCCCAACGATTGGGCGACCATCCACAAATTCATGCAGCCGTGGCAACACGGCGGCGGCGCTGCCTGCCCGCTTGACCATCGCCTCGCTGATGCCGGTGAAGCGCGTGATGAACTGGGGAATCTTGCGCCCGGGATTGATGAGCCGCTGATAGTGCGCGCCCACCTCGCCGCCGCGCACGATGACCGCGGCGACCTCCAGCAGCCGATGTCGTCCGGGAGCCAGCCCGGTAGATTCCACATCCAGCGCCACAAACTCGATCTCGTCGAGCCGCCGTGTTGTGGCGTCCCAGACCGTTAGCCGCCAGTTTCCAGCGCTATCGCAGGCGAACGCCGAAGAACTACGCAGCATCTGGTTGAGCAGCAACGTCCACGCGCCCCCCGACATACCCTCGCCGGTGGCAAAAACCTGTTGGGCAAGGGCGGCCGCTGACATCGCGCTGCCCTGCTCGCGCAGCACATCGCGCGCGCGCCGCAGTAGCTCGCGGTGGCCCTGTGGGACGGCATCGGCGGCGGAATCCTCCGCATCTTCGCCATCAATATCGTCGGTGGCGTCGGCCGAGGGCGCGATCAGGCGCTGAAAGCTTTTGAGCTTTCGTTCGTCAGGCGTCGACATGGGCCACCTCGGCTGATTCGCGTAGGAGTAGTAGTAGGCGGACAATAGCACAGATGTTCCTGGCAGTCAAACACTTCTCCCGGTTGTGTTGCGCGGCAATCGCTGGCGGCGTATGCTGGAAGGGTGTGTGCGGCGGGTTGATTCCGAGAAGTCCGCGGAGGCGGACTTTGTGGCCGACCGGGAGGGAGGCCCTTCAGGCGCGGTTTCAACCGCCCGCAAATCGTGGTGGCGTGAAAGGCGGGCGAACGTTGTCTGGAGTGACGCTGCGTATTGGCGAGGCGCGTGGGCGCGAGGAGTGGAATAGCGCGCTGGCGTCTGCGCCGCGCAACGACCTGCTACAAAGCTGGCAATGGGGCGAGTTCAAGCTGCACAGCGGTGGCTGGCGACCCACGCGAGTGCTCGTCTGGCGCGGCGATGAGCCAGTGGCGGGCGTGCAGTTGCTCTCGCGGCGCGTGCTGGGCGTGCAGTCGGTCTATGCGCCGCGCGGGCCGTGGTGGCAGGATGACGAGGCGCTGGCGGCGTTGGTGCGCTGGCTCCGGCGTT
>JAICKD010000509.1 GCA_025928125.1 Ktedonobacterales bacterium | reverse complement strand
GGCGAGTTGTACTTCATCTCCGACCGCACCGGCTGGTGGAATCTCTATCGCTGGCGCAATGGGCAGGCCGAGGCGCTGGCGCCGATGGAGGCGGAGTTTGGCTCGCCGCAGTGGCAATTTCGTATGGCGACGTATGACTTCAGCGACGCCGGACACATCATCTGCACCTGGCAGCAGGACGGCCTCGTCCACCTGGGCGCGCTCGATCTGGTGTCTGGCGCGCTGACGCCCATCGAGACATCCTACACCCTGATCGCTCAGCCAAAGGCAAGCGCCAGCCAGATCGTCTTCGTGGGCGCCTCGCCGACCCAGGCGGGCCAGATCGTGCGGATGGATACCGCGACGGGCCGACAGGAGACGCTACGCCAGTCCAGCACGCTCATGCTAGATGACACCTTGATTTCCGTGGGGAAGCAGATCGCGTTTCCGACGGAGAATGGACTGACGGCCTACGGCTTCTACTATCCGCCGCGCAATCCCGACTTTGTCGCTCCAGAGGGCGAGCTGCCGCCGTTGCGTGTGCTTAGCCATGGCGGCCCCACCGCTCAGGTCTTCAACGGCTTCAACCCCGGCATCCTCTACTGGACGAGCCGCGGATTCGCCGTCCTCGACGTGAACTATGGAGGCAGCACCGGCTACGGGCGCGCCTACCGCGACCGCCTGAAAGGCCAGTGGGGCGTGGTGGACCTGGACGACTGCGTGAACGGCGCGCGCTATCTGGCGCAGCAAGGGCTGGTGGATGGCAACCGGGTGACGATCAGCGGCGGCAGCGCGGGCGGCTATACGACGCTCTGCGGGGTCACCTTCCGCGATGCGTTCCGGGCGGGCGCCAGCCACTTTGGCGTCAGCGACCTGGGCGCGCTTGCTCGCGATACGCACAAGTTCGAGTCGCGCTACCTCGACCAGATGGTAGGCCCGTATCCCGAACGCAAGGACATCTACCAGGCGCGGTCGCCCATCTTCCACGTAGACCAGCTGCACACGCCCGTCATCTTCTTCCAGGGGCTGGAGGACCCGGTGGTGCCGCCGAGCCAGGCGGAGACGATGGTGGAGGCGTTGCGCGCGAAGGGCGTCCCGGTGGCCTATCTCGCCTTCGCGGGGGAAAGCCACGGCTTTCGCCAGGCCGCGAACATCAAGCGGTCGCTGGAGGCGGAACTCTACTTCTTCGGGCGCATCCTCGGCTATACCCCGGCGGACGAGATCGAGCCAGTGCAAATCGACAACCTGCCGGAGTAGATTTCAGAAGCCGATTGGGCGAACATGGGATTAGCCGCGGCGTTCATGCCGCGACGCTGGATTACTCCTATCGAGGCAATATACGAGACAACGCAGCCGTCGGCCTGTAGCGGTCGACGGCTGCGTTGTTCTCCGCTATTCGCTGGCTAGACGTGCAAGTCCCAGAGCGTCTGGCCGCTGCTGATGATATCCGCCTCGAAGGCAAGCGTGAAATCGTGCTGGCTGGCCGCTACCTCGTAGGCGATCTGGCCCTTGATGATATCGCCTGCCGCTAGCTTACCATCGGGCGGCGTTACATTCGAGATGATCGTTTCGTCGTACTTCTGGCCGGTCGCGTCTTTCAGGGTGAACTGAAGCAGAGATGAAATGTTCTGCTCAGTGGAGCCGACATTCTTGAGGGTGACATCGACCACGACGAATTTGTTGCCACTCTTGGGTTTGAAGATATCGTCCCCCGGATTCGTCTTGAACGAGTTGACGGTGGCGATAAATGTGTCACCAACCTTCACTTGGTCGCCTACTTTGAAATGCTTGCTGGAGTTCGAACTGCTTGAATTGTTGCCGCTTGTTCCGACACTGGTTCCGGCATTGGCGCTGGAGCCGCCGCAAGCCATGATGACGAGGGCCAGGACGCCGAGCAGCGTGCATAACGGAAGTAGCATGCGAAGAGATCGCTTGAGGGATGGGCGTGACGTTGTGTGCACCGAAAGTGCGCTCCTTCTAGAAGTCTGCTTCGCTCAAACACAAATACGTAGCTCGCTGCTATCCGAGGAAATGACAAGTGGTAGCGCCCCACATGAGGCTGTAACGCTTCACGTGGATATCGTGGTGTCCTTTGCCAGATGAACAGCAAGTGGTCACATAATAGCATAATACGAGTAGTTTGTCTATGATACTATTATGTCAATAAGCTCAGCAATTTGTGAGGGTGGTAACGGGTACGCATTTCGCTGGGAGACCGTTCAGAATCTTCACCCGGTCGGTGGCGGGCGTTTGCCCCGATCCGGACGCATGGAGAGACAGGTACACTGTATGCGAGGGATAATTCCCTGAAAGCAGATCATCAAGGAAGGAACGCGATATGGCTACATCTCGACCCCCCAGCAATGACAACCGGACGACCGCAAGCTTTGTGGCCCTTGGCGTCGGCGTTGGAGTCGCTATCGGCGCCGCGATTGGTGTTGCCACGGATCAGATCGCCCTCGGCGTCGGGTTCGGCGTTGGCATCGGCGCGGCCCTCGGTCTGGCGCTCCAGATGACCCAGCGAACGCGACCACGCGATTGAGCGGCGAACGCCAGTTGAAGGCAGTTTCCAGGTGCTGAAAGACATCGACGCATCCCCAGCGACTACAACCCGCAGCTGCCCATGCGTTGGTCGCGACAACCCCCGGTGGTCAGGAATTTGCGACGTTGTGAGTAACCTGGAATTGCGTTGCGGCGCGGAAGGAATGACCGCTATGGGGATATTCAACGATATGGCGCACACCTACCCCCTCATGAGAGGTGGGGGTGTGCTCTTTATCCTCGTTGGACTCGGTGTCGCTATAGGGGGTATCGGGGGTCGCCGCTGGATGCTGCCAGCGCTTATAGCTGGCTTCGCACTCGGGTTTATTGCTCTCTTCGCGCTATCTGTCACCAGGCTCATTTTTGCTGGCCTCGGGTCGCCCCCGCTGTATCAATGGATCGTCATGGGGGTTGGAATTGCCGTAGAGATCCTGCTCGTCAACTATGTGGTGTTTGCTATAACCGATCGCGAATCACGGCGCTATTGGCTCTGGATCCTCGCAGCGGTTGGCGCGCATTTTCTTATCTTTACCTTCTCACATGGCCCACTCGCGGGCCTGCTTGGCGTGCTGTGCATTCTCAATGCATTCATCGGCCTGCGGCTCAAGAACGTCAGTTACCGCGTCTTCTGGGTGATAGACGGCATCTTGACGTTGGGCATCGGTCTGTGGATGGTGCTGCTCACCTACAACCTCTAAGCCTCGTCCAGAGCAATTACCCCAGCAATCATCCCACCAGCACCTGGATGGCGTGATAGCCCGACGCCCCATCGGGGAGGGGTGGCGCGCCCGAGGCAAGCTGCACGTTGCCGTCCAGGTCAATCGCGCGCACCGCCAAAATGTGCGAGCCAGCGGTTGGCTGCCACTGATACTGCCAGAGCACCCACGTTAGCGCGCCGAGCGGCCGC
>JAICKD010000529.1 GCA_025928125.1 Ktedonobacterales bacterium | reverse complement strand
AGCGGGGCATGCGAGCGTATTCGACCGATCTCAAGGAACGTTTGGTGCGCGCGGTGGCGAACGGTCAGCCCATGCGAGCAGTCGCGCGCCGTTTTGAGGTGGCAGTCACCACGGTGAAACGGGCCGTGGTGCAACAGCGCGCGACGGGTTCGCTCGCGCGTCAGCCGATTCCGGGACGTCCTCGCGCGATCCGTGGCGCACAGGAGGCGATCTTGTTGGCCCGGCTGCAGGCCGCACCCGATGCGACCGTCCTAGAGCACTGCGCCTGGTGGGCGGAGCAGCAGGGGCAGCACGTGAGCGAGGCGACGATGTGGCGAACCCTGCGCCGTCTCGGCTGGACGCATAAAAAAAGTCGCTGATAGCGAGCGAGCGTGACGAGGACGCGCGTACGGCCTGGTGGAAGGCGGTCGCCCAGTTGGATCCCGAACAGTTCGTGTTTGTCGACGAGAGCGGCACGCATACGTCCTTGACGCGGCTCTACGGCTGGGCGCCGCAGAACCAGCGCGCAACTGGTTCTGTGCCGCGCAACCACGGCAAGAACACGACACTGGTGGCAGCCTTGACCCCGGACGGGCTGCGCATGCCCTGGCTGATCGAGGGAGCGATGAATACGCCGACCTTCGAATGGTACATCGCGGAGGAGTTGGGGCCGACGCTGCAGCCGGGACAGGTCGTGGTGCTCGACAATTTGAGCGTCCACAAAGCGGCGAGCATTCGCCACGCGCTCGCGGCGCGCGGCTGTGACCTCCTCTTCCTGCCGCCCTACTCCCCCGACTTTACCCCCATTGAGCAGGCGTTCTCCAAGCTCAAAGCCCTCCTGCGCGGACTGGGCGCCCGCACCCATGAGGCGTTATGGGAGGCGGTTCGTTTGGCGCTCGACGCGATTACCCCTGCGGATGCGCGCGCGTGGTTCGCCCATGTCGGCTACGTTCTGCCTGCTCCATGAAATTGCAAGTTGCTCTAGTGGCTGGCCCGGCGCGCGTGGGCAGTATCGCCGCTGGCATCGCGTTGAGGTTCAGCCCGAGGTAATCGCCAGAGATCAGCCGCCAGAAATCGCTGCTCGTCAGCCGGTAGCCCAGGTAGAGAAAGACGGCTGACATGTTCTCGGCCGGATACCAGAGCATCCCCACCGCCATGCCAATGGTGAGCGAGCGGCTCAGAACGGTCACGGCGGTAGCCATCAGCAGCGTGACCCCCAGGCTGACGAGCGCCAGCAGCAGATACGTCCAGGCATCGGCCCAGAATCCGCTCGGCGCCGAGGTGAGCAGGTTGATATTACCCACCGCGATCAACAGCAGAATCACCGCCAGCAGCAGATCGAGCGCCAGCGTAACGACCACCAGGCCCAGCGCGATAATCGTCAGCGCGGCGAGCTTGCCGAAGAGCAGTTGCAGCCGCCCGACGCCGCGCGAGAGCAGGACACGAACCGTGCCGCCTGAATACTCCATGCCAATCAGGCGCGTCGCGAGGAGGATGATGAAGGCGCCACCGAAGACCTTGAGCACCAACATATCCACGCCAAGCAGCTTATAGATGGCCCAGGTTGGTTCTGCGCCGATGCTGTCCCTGAAGCTGGTTCCTACGTCAATCAGATAGGTCAGGCCAATTCCGCCGACGTAGAGGACGGCGAAGATCCACGCGCTGAGCTGGCGCGACACCTTGAACAATTCGCCGCGCACAATGCCCACGAAGGTGGGACGCGCCTCGTGGAGCGCGCTTGCGGTGGATGGCGCGGCGGAAACGGTAGTACTCATCGAACCTCCTGGAAGGGGGAAAAACACGCCCGGCGGCTGAAGCCGCGGCTAAGGGCGGTACGCTCGCACCGCCGCAAGGGCCGCCTGCGCGGCCTCCAGACAGCTATCGGCGCCGAGATGCGCTCTGGAGCCTGCGGAGGCAGGCTTCGCGGTTGCGCAGCAACCCGTAGGCGCGGCTTGAGCCGCCAGCCGCCTCGGCGCCAATACAACTGCATCATCCGCCAGCCGCTACTCCTTCACATCCCGCCTGGCCGTGAGGATGATCGAGACGGCGGCGAAGACGGCGGCGAATATCCCCACCACCAGCAGCGTATGGCTGCCCGTCACCGGAACCAGCGGCTCCTGGAAGGTGATGGAGGCAGCCAGCCTTGCGCGTTCTGGCAACATCGCTCCCGCCATCGCATTCAGGTTCAGGCCCAGGAAGTCCCCGGAGATCAGCCGCCAGAAGTCGCTCTTGGTGAGCATGGAGCCCAGCAGCAGGAAGATGACCGAGATGTTCTCCGCCGGGTACCACAGGATCGCGACCGTCGTGCCGAAGGCGAGCGAGCGCCCGACGACCGTTACCGCCGTCGCCATCAGAATAGTCACGCCCAGACTGATGAGCGCTGTCAGCAGGAACACCCCGGCGTCTGACCAGTAGGCGCTGGTCGCCGACTTAAACAGGTCGAGGTTGCCGACCGAGAGCAGCAGCAGAACTACCGTCAGCAGCAGGTCGAGCAGCACCGTGGCCACAACCACGCCGAGCGCGATGACGGAGACGGCGGCGAGCTTGCCAAAGAGCAGTTGCAGCCGTCCGACGCCGCGCGAGAGCAGGACGCGGATCGTCCCACCCGAATACTCCATGCCGATTAGCCGCGCGGTAATGAGGATGATGAGCGCGCCGCCGAAGACTTTGAGCACCATCATATCCACGCCGAGGACGCTGTAGAGCGCGGCCATCGGGTCATCGCGCACCTCGGTTTTGATGCGTCCGCTGGCCAGCAAGACGAGATAGGGCAGGAAGATGGCGCCCAGGTAGAGTACCGCGAGAATCCACGTACCCAGTTGGCGCGAGACTTTGAACAACTCGCCGCGTACGATGCCGACGAAGCTGGGGCGCACGCTATGCAGCCGCGGCGGCGCGGCGGTAGTAGAAATTGGTGTTGCGGGAAGAGCGGCGCTCATTTCGCATCTCCTGAATTGGAATTGGTCAGGCGCAGGAAGATCTGCTCCAGGTCTTGCGTCTGTGGGGCGAGTGTCTCCGGCGCGAATCCGTTATGCACCAGGAAGAGATTGAGGTCGCGCCCGTGGCCTTCCGGCGCGGCAGTGACGAGCATCCCCTGCTCATCTAGCCGGGCGTCGTGGCCCCACGGCTGCGCGCGCACCAGCGTCAGCGCCTCGCGGGCATGGGCTGGCTCCAACTGTACCGCGAACTCGCCATGGCCCTTGACCAGCTCATCAATCGTCGTCTCCGTCACCAGCTTGCCCTGATCCAGGATGGCGACGCGGGTGCAGATTTGTCGCACCTCGGTCAGCACATGGCTGGAGATAAAGACGGTCTT
>JAICKD010000541.1 GCA_025928125.1 Ktedonobacterales bacterium | reverse complement strand
GACCGACACGCTGGTGCTCTCGCGCCGGGCCAAACTGCTGATGATGAGCCAGGCGCTGATTTCGCTGGTCGTCGTCGCGGTGCTGCTGGCGCGGGCGATCAATACGATTGGCTCGTAGCCACAAAAGCCTACCTGGCGAACCCAGTGACGCCAGCAACGTTTCGCCCCTGGCAGTGGCTCGGCGGCGCCTGGCTGCTGGCACTGCTCTTGGTTGTTTTTCCTCAGTTGACAATCACCGAACTACCATGATAATGGAGCTGACCAACTTTCATAGGGCTAGATCGTTGGCCTCTGGTCACGACGACGTGATTACTCGCACCAAAGCGCGAGGGACAATGTGGTCGTTGCCGGCTAGCATCACGATTCGCTCTGTGTAGGAGGCTCGAGATGACCACGACCCAGGCACGCTGGCAACTAGAAGGCGACTACTTCGAGAATTGTAATTGCGATGTCGTTTGCCCCTGTCTCTTCTCGCCCGGCCCGCCGATGACCGCACAACCCACCGCCGGACCATGCGAGGTACCACTTGCCTTCCATATTGACCACGGCAACTACGGCGACACCGCGCTCGATGGGTTGAACGCCGTGGTGGCGCTACGCACTCCCGGCGTGATGGGCGAGGGTCATGCCTCTGTGGCGCTCTACCTCGATGAGCGCGCGGACGAACAGCAACGCGCTGGCTTGCAGGCGATCTTCTCCGGTGCTGCCGGTGGTCCTATCGGGGCGCTCGCCCCGCTGATCGAGACCGTCCTGGGCGTGAAGGTGACGCCGATTACCTATACCAAAGACGGCCAGCGCCGGTCGGTAGAGATTCCCGGCATCATGCGGACGAGCGTCCACGCAGCGCCGAGCATGAATCCCGACGGCGCGATTCTGGTCAGCAACGCGCATCCCTTCGCGATGGAGTCCCTCGCGATGGCCGTTGGTGACGAAGGGAGCACCTGGGCAGACTACGGCATGCGCTGGGACAACTCCGGCAAGAACGGCCACTATGCGCCAATCCGGTGGTCCGGCAATTAGCCCAGTTCGATGCGGACGCTTCGCGATACACGAATTGAACGAGGGGGCGAGGCGTCCGTAGTTTTCTCGACGCGAACGACACTTAAGCGTTCGCATAAGCGTACGCAGGGGATAGAGCATGGCTGCCTCAAAGAGCTATCCACTGCCGCACGGGCGCAACCTGGTTCTCGGAATACTCCTGCTACTCGCGGTCACAGCCTGGGTAGTCCTCATCCGGCAGGCGGCAACGGCCGGCGGCGCCGCCATGGGGCAGAACGCGCTGACCATGGGAATGAGCGCCCCGCTCTTCCTCCTCATCTGGATCGTGATGATGGTCGCGATGATGTTCCCCACGGCGGCGCCCATGATCCTGATGTTCACCACCATCGCGGCAGGCAAGCGCCAGCGTGGTCAGCCTTTTGTGCCGACCTGGATTTTCGTCAGCGCCTATATGCTCGTCTGGACGCTCGTCGGCGGGCTGGCGTATGTGTTGGCGGTGGCGGCAGGCTGGCTGGCGGCCATGTCGCCGTGGTTGCTGTCACATGCCGCCCAGATCGGCGGCGGCGTGCTCATCCTCGCCGGGGTGTATCAACTCTCGCCGCTCAAGCATACCTGTCTGGCAAAGTGCCGCACGCCGCTACAGTTCATTCTCAGTTCCTGGCACGATGGGTATGGTGGCGCATTCCGCATGGGCCTCGGCCACGGTCTGTACTGTCTCGGCTGCTGCTGGCTCCTCTTCGTTATCCTCTTCCCGCTTGGCGTGATGAACGTTGCGGCTATGGCTGTGCTCACGGCGTTGATCTTCGCGGAGAAGTCGCTGCCGGCCGGGCGCCGTATCAGCCAGATCGCCGCAATCATCCTCATTGGCTATGGCGGCGTGATCCTATTTCTGCCTGCCGCGCTGCCAGGCGCAATGTAGAGGTCTGTATTGCTGAGTATCTGTTTCGGATTTGCAAACAACCCGCAGCCGGATTGCTATAACACCACTCGATCGCGAAGTTGCCCCAGCAGCCAGCGCCCGCACACGCCGCTGTAGGCGCCCAAGAGGGCGGGTAACAGCACAAAGAACGTCTGCGCGGTGCTTACCATGGTTGGCGGCGGGCAGATGTAGCCAGGATGGCAGGGCAGGCGGTAGCCCACGGCAAGCGCAATGTATTCGGCGGCCGGCACTGATAGGCCGAGCAGCAGCGCCCAGAGCCAGGCGCGGCGGGGCATGGCGAAACCCAGGCCACCCGTCGCCACCAGAAGCAGGAGCAACGGCGCTTGTACTTCGTCGTTATGGGTATCGGTGTAGCCCGTCCAGGCAGCGAATAACATAGCCACCAGCAGCGCCAGCAGAAAGCCCCACTGCCTGCCGGCGCCGCGCGCGAACGCCGCCAGCCATTCTCGCGCCGCGCTGCTCAGGAGGTCACGACCTGCCCGCAGCCACAGCTTGGTCAGCCCATGCGGGGCAGTGCGCGCAGCGCCTCCCGGCAGGCATCGCGGAAGACCTGGACCATCGGCGTGCCGTATTCGCGCCGGAAGGCTGGCGGATACACCACCAGCGCCGCGCGATAGAGCCGCACCGACCACACCACCAGCCAGTGATTTCGGCCTTGCCTGCTCATTCTGTCCACTCTCCCTGCACAAGCGCCGCGCCGACAAGTAACTGCCTGGCCCGCGCGGCTTCCACCAGCCGCGCCAGCCGCCGGGCTTCCACGCCGGCCACGCGCCGTCCCATCTCCGTTAGCCGGTAATAGCGCCGCCGCTCGTCATCGAGCGCCGGATCGGGCCGCTCATCGCTTTCCACAATCAAGCCATGGGCAAGCAGGCGCTGGATCGTGCGGTAGAGCGTGCCCGGTCCCAGCCGCATCCGACCATCGGAGAGCGCCGCGACCTCCTGCATGATGCCGTAGCCATGCCGCTCGCCAGCTGCAAGCGACAGCAGAATAGCGAAGGCGGCAGGAGTGAGTGAGGCCATTGCCTATTGCTGCTCCTCGCTATCCATAGATAAATCCATTCTAGATATATCCAATTTAGATGTTATAAGAAGATATTCGATCCCTGTCAAGTGAGCGGGCCGCGTATACTGCCATCATCAGATGCCTTCTTGTCCAAGCCTTGCCTGGATGGAGGATGGTTGGCATGGATAGAGGCCAGTTTTGCCCTGGACCGATCGCCCAGACTATCCTCCCGGACTACCATGGGCGGGGGCTGGCTAACGTCGTGCCGACGATCGAGCGACACTT
>JAICKD010000083.1 GCA_025928125.1 Ktedonobacterales bacterium | reverse complement strand
CGTTGCGTCTCGCGCGCGGAGTTGGCGAACCAGTCGCTTGACCAGATGCGGTGCAGCTTCCAGCCCATCAGTTCCAGTTGCCACTGGCGCAGGCGGTCGCGGTCGCGCGCGGTCTTCGAGGAGTGATACGATGCGCCATCACACTCGATACCCAGCAGATAGGCGCCGGGATGCTCTGGATCGCGAACCGCCATATCGATACGGTACCCGGAACAGCCGACCTGGGTATCCAGCGTCAGGCCACGGGCGGTCAGCGCATCGTAGACAGCCTCTTCCAGGGGCGAATCGAAACGCAACGCGGATGGGTCTGGAGTATGCTCAGCGCCCTCGGCGGGCTGATCCGCCAGGATCTGCGCGGCGCGTTGCGCGCCACCATTAGCGCACGCCTCCGCGTATTGCAGGTAGTCGCGCAGAATACGTGCGCCCCGCGATGCCATGTCTGGCGGCAGGTCACTCGCCCGCATCGAGCTGACGACGATCACCTGTCTTCGTGCGCGCGTCACCGCAACATTGAGGCGGCGCTCACCGCCAGCGTTGTTCACTGGGCCAAAGCGCTTGTAGATATTTCCATAGACATCTGGCCCATAGCCCACGCTCAGAATAATGGCGTCGCGCTCATCGCCCTGGACGCTTTCCAGGTTCTTGATGAAGATGCCGTCGGGATCGTCTCCGCTCAGGACATCTCGATAGCGCTGAAGATCAGGTTCGCGCTTCATGCGAGTGTCGAGCGCCTCGCGAATGGCATCCTGTTGGGCGGCGCTCAGGGCGACGATGCCTAGCGAGGGTTGCTCGTCGCCGTCATGCTGGCGCAGATAGTCGAAGATGATATCGGCGACACGCCCCGCTTCGTTGCGGTTCCTGCCACGGTTGTAGTTGCTGTTTGCGACGTATTCGAAGCGAATACCTTGATTCGCGCCGCCATGCGCGCTGGGGAATGTGACCAGGCGTCCATCGTAAAAGTGATGGTTCGAGAAGGCAATCAATGCTTCATCGGCGCTGCGATAGTGCCACTCGATGCTGCGCGTCTCGAAGTTCGCGCCGAGGCACTCATCCAGGATGCTCTGTGTGCGCCCTTCCTCTTCGGCCTCCTCTTCCTCCTCATCTTCGGCGCCGCTATCGTCTGCCAGCGATTTGGCGAAGAAGCGTGTCGGCGGAAGCTGCCTGGGATCGCCCACGACAATCAACTGGCGACCACGAAGGATCGAGGAGATGCTGTCTTCGGGGCAGACCTGTGACGCCTCATCGAAAATCACCAGGTCGAAGAGTTGCGCGCCGGACTCAAGATACTGGCTGACGCTGAGCGGACTCATCATCCAACACGGCTTCAGCTCAAGCAGCGCGGAGGCCGTTTTCAGCACCATCTTGCGGATCGGGCCATGGCGTTTCTTCTGGATCTCGCGGCGTAGCGCGCCCGACGCCTGAGACAGTTCCGACCGTGGATCGTCCTCCGCGCCAGTGAATATCTGGCGGCGATGCTGTTTTAGCCGGGCGTTCAGCCGTTGCCGGGCCTGCGTCTTGTGGCCAGCGTCAAGGGTGCGAAACGACCCAATGACATCTGCGTGTTCACCGCCACGGAAGTTCCTAAGCGCAGACGACTGGCCGCGCACATGATCGAGCCAGAGAACGTGAAAGCGGCGGCGGAAGATGGCGCCGATATCGGGCGGAATGGGCCGCTGACTGAGCAGGTTCGTGATAAGGCTATCTAGCCCGGCCTGTCGGCATGCGCTCAGCCGCTGCTGGCAGGTGAGCCAGCGATCCAGATCATCCAGGTGTTCCACCAGGAAGTCCACCCGGTCCGCCAGCGTCGCAAGCGGCGTTTCCTCAAACGTTTTGCCCGGCTGATAGAGCGCTGTACGCGCCAGCACCGTATCGCTGAAGATCAGCTCCTCATTGGTCTTCCCCATCGTCTGCCCCATCGTGGCGAGCGACGCCTGGAGCGCAGCGCGGCTGGTGGCATCACTGGGATACGCCACCAGCGCAGCCGTCTTCTCAGGGATGGATCGGCCAGTATAGCGCGCCAGGAACGCTTCTGTCCAGGCAATGGCGGCGAGAATCTTCTGCCAGTCAGTCGCCGCGCCCTGGTAGAAATGACCGAAGTCGCGGCCGAAGTCCTCAGCCTGCGCGGCAAGGCACGTCTCGAATGCCTGGATATGCTGCGCCCGCTCAACGTCTTCGCAGAGCATCGCCCACCGCAGATGTTGCCCCGCCGCTGGCGGCAGATGGCGATGGCGCAACACGGTCTCCACAGCCTGCCAGAACGCCCGCAAGTTGCCCAGCAGCTTCTCAAGCGCCGCCCGCGCCTCCGTGGGCGTCGCGGCGTCGAATGAGCCAGCGCCCTGAAGGAGCGGCGCAATCTGGAGGTTGGCCAGGCAGAACGTCTCGGCGTCTTCCCACACAGCAAATAGCTCGGCAAGCCTATCGAGTGCGGCGTTCACTGGCCGAAGCGCCTTCGAGGGTCCCGTTATCAGGTCAGCCATCGCCGAAGAAACGCGCGCTCCAGTCAAGTGCTCGTGGAGTTGCGTGACCCAACGGAGCATCGTCGTTAGCGTCTCCCAGTCGGTCTGCGCGCCGTCGAAATAGCGGTCCAGCGTCTTCGCATACTCGATCCGCGTCGCGGCCAACGCCTTCTCAGTATCCAGCAGCCTGGCCGCCATCATGATATCGGCTTCGATCTGCGCCGCGTTGCGTACCTGTCCCGGCAACAGTTGCGACCGCACCAGCCTGACATCGCGATGGTACGCTGGCCGCAGCGCACGGAAGAGCGAATGATACTCTGTGTGGAATCGCTCGGCCAGCCCTGCCAGGTCCAATGAGAAGAACGACGGCTGGTAGGCGTCTTCAAGTGTCGCGCGCATCTGGGCGCACTGCGTGTAGCGCTCGTGCGCTTCCGCCGCGGTTGCCCGCGCCACAGCGCATGCCGAGGGTTCGAGCCACGCTGCTGGTGGAGGCGAAGCGGGTCTATTCACCAGATGCCTGGCGACGGCTATGAGCGCATTGATCTCGCCGAGCGTCTCTGGCTGCTCGCCGCCGCACAGGTCGGCCAGGGTACTCGCTGACGGAGAAATCGCTGTCAGTGCTTGGAGCGCTGTTGTGAGCTGCTGTTCGAGTTCGGGGCGAAGGGTAATCGCCGTGTCGTGGAGCGAATCCGCCTGAACGCGCAGGCACTCCATCGCCCAGGCGCTATCTTCGGTAAGCGTCTGCCACAGAACCGTCAGATCCTCGGTAAGCAAGGACCGGTTGTAGAGAGGTGTGAACTTGCTCAGGTCCTCATGGTAGGCCGCTGACCGCTCGGCCATATCGTCTGCCAGCGGACGCAACCGCGCCAGCGCATCGCGGCTCAGCCACGAACGCAACGGCTGCTGGCTTTCCAGCGTAGCCTGGGCGAGCGCGGCTGCCCAGGGCATGGTGGCAAACGCGACAGGGGCGTTTTCGCCGAGCAGTTCACAAATCCGCGACAGCGATGCGTGTTGCGCGCGCAGCGCCTCAGAAAGCCGGGTGTAGTGGGCGCGGATGGAGGTGGCTAGCTCCAGCGAGTAGCTCGCGGCGCGTGTCTCGCGCCAGGGGTGGCTATCGTAGCGCTCCAGCACATCGCGGCAGGCGTCAAGCTGGTCGGCGGCGCGCGCCATCGCGGCGTACTGGCTGGGGGTGGCCGCGCCAATGCCGGGGATAGCGAAGTCGCGGTCGGGTGTCTCGCCCAGTTGAGCCAGGACGCCATATCCGTCGAACGCTGTCTTTCCTAGCGGTTGGCGCAGCTGGTGCAGTTCCCGCACATAGACATTGAGCTCGTTCCGCCGCTCCTGTAAATCGGAAGACTGGCGCTGCCATCTGGCGTCACTGCCCTCCACTGCTGGCCTCGCAGCATCGTCGAACGCTGCTTTCAGAGCGGTGAGGAATGCCGTTTTCTGTGCGGAACTCGTCCGTGGGTTGTGCAGGTCGAGACAGAAGTCGCCCAGCCCCGCCTCGTGCAGTCGCTTGCGCACCACATCGAGCGCGGCCATCTTCTCGCTGACGAAGAGCACCTTCTTGCCCTGTCCTAGCCGCTCGGCGATGATATTGGCAATCGTCTGGCTCTTTCCGGTTCCTGGCGGGCCTTTCAGCACGAAACTGACATCCGCCTTGGCCAGCAGAATCGCCTCCTGCTGGCTGGAGTCCGCATCGAGAATCTCCAGCGTCTCTTGCGGGCGGAGGCGGTCGTCGAACTCCTCTGGGCGAGGCAAGCCGGAAGGGAGTGCGGGCCGGAGCGTCTCATCGCCCAGGACGCCTAGCAACGGATGGGCAAGCACGTCGGCTTCGTGGCGCCGCAAGTCCTGATACATCACCAGCTTCTGGAAGGCGAAGCGGCCGAGATGTACATCGTCGCGCAATATCTTCCAGCGCCCATCAGCCGCGGACACCGTTTCCTGGATGGCGTCCTGGACAGCGCTCAGCAGATCATCCAGCGTGGGCGCCGCTGCCGCTTTTGCCCCATTGCCGTTGCCATTGTTGCCAGTTACATCGCTCCACACTGGCAGCGCAATCTTGAAATCATGATTCAGCTTTTCACGCAATGTTGGATTGATGTCACAGTCGGCGTCATCGAGGAGCTTCAGTGTGAAAGATCCGGTGGCGGCTTTATGGATCAGAGCGACAGGTACGAAGATCAATGGAGAGCGTATCAGTTCCTGGCTGTAGGGCGACTCATACCATTCCAGCAGACCAAACGCCAGATAGAGCGTTCGGATACCGCGATCCTGCTCATCCTCACGTACCCGCGCCCTGAGCCTGAGCAGACGACGCTCCAGTTCCTCTGGTTCCAGCTCACCCGCGCACGGTAGTGTATCGAGCGCTATCGTTCCAGGGGCGCCATAAATTTGCGCAAAGAGCAGCGACGAATCCTCAGGAAGAAATTGTATGCCGCTGGGGCGCTTGCCGTCACTCTTGTAGTAAAGCAGCGGGTTGCGCCTGCTCATATCAATCAGGTCTTTGCGCCAGGTGACAAGCTTATTGCTGAGCGACATACACAAGCCCTCCTGTTATCAATTGAGCAGTCATATGAGGTTTCATGCGGAGAATAGCGAGCGTGCATTTGGGGTGACCAGCGACATACCACGTGTACTGGGACGCTGGCAGGATATCCTTATCGCCGACACGGAGTCATAGATGAGGAGCTGTGCGATGAGAGATGGAACGTGTCCAGCATCCCAGGCACATGGGGGTGCGATGCGGCAAGAGCGCTCTCTGAACCGCACGCTCTAAGAAGTATGCGCCTCAAACTACATCGCATCGATATATATTGATACGTACGGCGTAGCGCCTATGTCACTTCCATTCAATTCGCCAGACTCTCATCTGCTATGTCCCACTTGCGGAAGAGCACCGGGCCGGGCTGGACGCGCGTCCCCGCCGCGAGTTGCCCCCAGGCGGTGGCATCGGCCCACGGCGCGCTGGTGTCGAGCGCGACGCCCAACTGCGCGGCGATCTTCGCGGCGGTCTCCGGCAGGAACGGCACGAGCAGATGCGCTACCATCCGCAACGTCTCCGCGAGCGTGTAGAGCGCGGTATCCAGCCGCCGCGCCGCCTCCTGATCGCCCGCCTTGCGCGTCTTCGCTAGCTCCCATGGCGCGACTTCGGCCACATAGCGATTGGCTCTCCCAACAAGCTCCCAGATAGCCGCCAGCGCCTCGTTCGAGGAATACGCGCGCACGGCCGCATCCACCAGGCCATGGAGCGCCCGCGCCTGTTCGATGAGTGATTGCTCGGCGCCCGTCAGCGGGCCAGAGGCGGGGATCCCGCCATCGTTGTAGCGCTGGAGCATATTGATCGTCCGGTTGAGCAGGTTGCCAAGCTGATCAGCCAAATCGGTATTGCAGGCGCGCAGAAACCGCTCCAGCGTGAAGTCGCTGTCGGTGAACGGGCTGATCTCGCGCAAGAGGAAATAGCGCAGCGGTTCGACGCCGTAGTCCGCCGCGATCTGCGCCGGGTCAAGGACGTTGCCGAGCGATTTGCTCATCTTCTGGCCGCCGCTGGTGATGAAGCCATGCACCAGCACCGTCGTTGGCAGCGGGACACGCGCCGAAAGCAGCATCGCGGGCCAGTAGATCGCGTGGAAGCGGATGACATCCTTGCCCAGCACGTGCAGCCGCTGGGGATTCTCCCGCCAGTAGCGCTGATAGAGCGGGCCATCATCGGCGTAACCCAGCGCCGTGATGTAGTTGCCCAGTGCGTCATACCAGACGTAGATCACCTGCGCGGGATCGCCCGGCACGGGGACGCCCCAGCCGTGCGCTCGCTCGCGGGAGCGCGAGATGCTGAAATCTTCCAGGCCGCGCCGGATGAAGCTGAGCACCTCGTTCTTGCGCGTCTCCGGCACGACACGCAGCGTATCCGAGGCGATCAACTGCTCTAGCTGGTCGGCGTAGCGCGAGAGGCGGAAGAAGTAGTTCTCCTCCTCGACCTCCTCCGGCGGGATACGGTGAATCGGGCAGAGGCCGTCTATCAGCTCGTCCTCACGATAGAACAACTCGCAACGGACACAGTACAGCCCGTGGTAGTGACGCTTGTAGATATCGCCGCTCCGGGCGCAGGCTTCCCACAGCTTGTGAACGCCGGGGGTATGGCGCGGATCGGCGCTGGTGCGGATGAAGTCGTCGAACGACGTTTCCAGCGTCTCGGCTAACTCGCGGAAGCGCGCCGAGTTGCGCTCGACCAGCTCCGCCACCGGGACGCCCAGGCGTTCGGCGCTCTGGACGTTGGTTAGCGCGTTCTCGTCGGTGCCGGTCAGGAAGAAGACGTCGTCGCCGACGCGGCGATGATAGCGGGCCAGCGCGTCGGTCAGCACGTATTCCAGCGCGTGGCCGATATGCGGGCTGGCGTTGACGTATGGAATGGTGGTGGAGACGTACCAGGGCGACTGTTTTGCCTTTGCCGCTGGTCGCTTCGATGCTGCTCTCTTTGCTCTCGTCATGGCGCGTTCGCTCTCTTCTCTTGGTGGATGATGCAATCAAAAAGGATAACAAAAAGGGCCGCCCCCTTGCGGAGCGGCCCCGGTCTCGCGCTGATGTTCAGCGAGCAGACAACATGGACGATGCCCCGCGCGGGATGCGCATGGCCATCTCCATCATCATGCTGTTGCTGTGCTGCTGAACGGTCGTCATGAAAATCACTATCCTGTAGTCAATGAATCGCTGTAGCAACCCTCAGTATAGCACGCAATTTGGCGATGTGGTAGCTTGCCCAACTGCCAACTCCGGCACCCAAGAGCCTGAACCTCACATCTCCGCCCGCTTAGTCGCCCGGTCTCCGCCTGGATGGGCCAACGCCACTCACGAGCAGGCGACCTGTACTGGCATCGTAGATTTCTATGACTCTCTCGCTGAAGTGAGGTCCAGGATTAGCCCCCGGCGGCAGCGAGATCATTGTCAAGAGGAACGGACCGCGCAGCACGACATAGCAGACGAGCGCATCATCGTCCGGCCCGATGTATACATGCAAGCGGTCGGTCAGTTCTTTAACAGGTTACGAATTCGACCGACTCAACGGTAGGCGGCTGTTCAGAAAGCGTTGGCCCCAGCGAGCACTCTGGCGCGCCTTGCAGATAGGCCGTCATGTCGTCCGCGGTGAACGAGGGGACCCACTTCGATGTCAATTTGAGGGGTGGGCGCACATGCGGCTGCGTGTCAGACATCACTTCCCTCGCCTTCCTGGTCCGGCGGCCTTGCCTGCATGAACGATGCGTGACACTGCCCTCCTTGCGGTATCGTACTCGATACGTTCACCTATTCGCCAGCAAGCTGCTCGCCCGCGCGGGAGCCGAGTTCACTGGTTCGCGCCGTAGTCCTGCGCCAGGCCGTCGATGACCGTCGCGGGGTCAACGGTGCGCGCCGGGGTGATGATGGTGACGCCCGCCTGTGGCAGCACCGCGATGGTGTACGGGATACCCTGGGCGTCAAGCTCCTGCGCCAGAATCGGATGTGGGTTGACGCGCGCGATGATGAAGCTGGGGCGCGCGGCCTTACTCACGGTTTGCAGCGTGCCTGGTGGCCGCTGAATGCCGCCCTTGACCACCTGGTCGTAGTAGTCGGCGCAGACCGTCTGGCCGTTGGTGCGGAAGGTGACGACGTTGCCGAGCCAGTGATTGCACCAGGCGTCATGAATATCGTGCGCCTGAAGATAGTCGTAGAGTTGGCTCTGGTCCTGGCGAATATAGCGGTAGAATGGCGACTGGAACGCCGCCTGCATATCCGAGACGAAGTACGTGCCGAACTGGATTGCGCCGCCGAGCAGCAGCGCCAGCAGGGCAATCTGCCAGCCACGCGCGAGCATCCGCTGGTTCAGTGGCCTCGCGGGGCGGCGCAGCAACCGCTGTACTGCGGGCCATGCAAACGGCAATGCGAAGAGCGCCAGCAGCAAAAACGGCTCGACCAGCACCAGCGGCACGGCGTAGCGTCCGGCGAGATCGTACTCGCAGTTCTTCGAGGCAGCCCAGGCAGATGTACCCAGGCAGAAGACAGCGGTGACGACTGCGGCAAAGAGCAGCGGTAGCCCGGCGCGGACCTGCCAGCCGCCACCGTCTTTGCCACGGCGCAGCAGCCAGATGGCGCAGAGAATGCCGACCAGCGGCGGTAGAAGCAGCAGCAGACGTAGCGGCAGCCAGTAGAGCACTGGCTCAGCGGGCATCATGCCGTTGAAGACCTGTGGCGCGATGCACCCCGCGTAGTGGGTCGTAATCGCCGCCGCCAGCACGAGCCGTCCCTGACGCGCCGCACCGCTGACGGCCGGGCTAACCGCAGGCTGGGTGAGATAGACCAGCAGATTCTCGCCGGAGTGGCGTAGCGCATAGATCCAGGCGGGCAATCCGCCGACGAGCAGCCCAGGGATCACCGCGAGCAAAACCAGCGCGTTTGCTGGCTGCATTGTGGCCGATGTCTCGGCAGAAACATCGCCATTCTGGCGCAGGCGCGCCATCAGCCGGGGGAACGCTCGCCGCGCATAGGGAAACGCCAGCCAGAGGATGGCGGTGATGAGCGCGTAGATGATCAGCGGATTGACCCAGATGCCCAGTCCCGCCAGAAATCCCCAGATAGCCCAGCGCCGCGCCAGCTCGGCAACGCCTGCCCCCTCGCGAAGCCGCTGCGCCAGCTCGACGGTGGCCAGGAGCAGCGCGAGAATGATGACGTAGACCTCGATCTGT
>JAICKD010000426.1 GCA_025928125.1 Ktedonobacterales bacterium | reverse complement strand
GATATCCTGATAGGTGATGGTCTGGCGGCCATCGAAGTGGGCAAGAACCACCGCCTCATTGATGACGTGCTTGATGGCGACTGGCGTGTAGCCGACCATATCGGTCACCAGCTTCTGCACCGAGATATCGTCGTGATGCACCCTCTCCAGATAGTACTCGATGACCTCGCTGCGGTTGGCGTCGCTCGGCGCCGTCACGATGATCTTGCGGTCGAAGCGCCCCGGCCGGAGCAGCGCCGCGTCCAGCGAGTCGGGGATGTTGGTCGCGCCGATGGTCAGCACCGGCTCGCGCTGGTTGCGCCCGTGATAGAGTCCCGCCATGCGCAGCAGCTTCTTCCACCACGAGTGGTCCATCGGCGGCGGGTCCATCTGCATCAGCAGCTCGTTCAGGCCGCCGCTGCCACCCATCATGCCCATCATGCCGCCGCCCATCGCGAAGCCGCCCTGGCCCGCGCCACCGCGCGCCATGCCAATCGCGTCGAACTCATCCATGAAGAGGATGCAGCCGCCATATTCGCGGGCATAGCGGCGCGCCTTACGATAAAGGTTCTTGATCATCAGCACGTCCATGCCGATGAACATCGCCCGGAAGCTGGCGGCGCTGGCATAGGCGAAGGGGACGCCCGACTCGGTGCTGATACACTGCGCCAGATAGCTCTTGCCTGTTCCTGGCGGGCCAACCAGCAGCAGCCCGCGACTGATCTCGCCGCCCATCTCCTTGAAGCCCTTGACGCCGCGCATCAGGATGACGATCCGCCGCGCCGCTTCGAGCACCTCGGGGTTGCCCTTGTAGTCGTCGAAGCTGACGCCGCTCTCGCCGGGCATCACCCAGTAGATACGTGGGCGGCCCAGGAACCAGAAGAGCGCGATGAACTGAATCAGGATGAAGAAGATCAGCAGGCCGGTCTGCAAGACAAACCCCAGGATGGTACCCGGCTGGGGCGCGGAGATGGTCGGCAGGATGTTGACGACGGCATACCAGCCAATCAGGATGAGCAGCAGCACCAGCCACCACCTGTGACGCAGGAATCGGCCAAAATCATCCAGCGAGCGGTCTATCGATTTATCGAGGTCTTTGTTGATCGTGTTGCCAGCCATTGCGAATACCCTCCGCGTTCTGTCGAAGCCGTGTCAGCGGGAATGCGGCTATCGCGCCTCACCGTCAAGCCTGGGTAATATCCTGGAATGAGAGGATCTGACCGGTGGGATCGGCCTTGAAATACCAGGTGAGGATGTAGCGCTGTGTACTGTCATGGGCAATGACCTCGACAGTGTAGGTCGCGGTGCCATCGGGGAACTGGAAGCTGCCAGCAACAACGTACTCGTCGAACTTCAGCCCCTGCGTGCGAAAGGTATCGAGCGTCCGCTGAAGGTCGGCCTCGGTGCTGCCTTGCAGCTGAAAGGCTGACTTGAGATCCGTGCTCATGCCGTTCCAGAGTTCCTGCGCGTTATAGGTCTTCGTCCCGTGGAGCCAGAGCACGACGCCGTTGGAGAGCGGTATCTGCGCGCCGTTGACGACAGTGAAGGGCGTATCAGGGATGTTGATGCTGCCCGTGCCAGACGTGCTGCCACCGGCCGTCTGGTCATGTTGAGGGTTCAGCGCGCGATAGGTCAGCACGCCGCCAGTCACCATCGCCGCGACCGCCAGCAGCGCAATCAGGCTGATGATGCGGTGGCGGTTGATGAGCGACCCGACCAGATAAATACCTTTGAGCAGCTGGTGAATCGGCCACTTGACGATACGCCAGAAGCGCGACGGCTTCTTCAGCGGCTCGGCGGTGTAGGTCGGCGGCGGGGGCGCGTCGTGCGCAGGATCGACCTCAGCTGGTGGCTGCGGCTCCTGAGATGAGGGCGGCAGAAAAATCTGGCTCATGTGGGCCAACCTCCCGGAAGTGCTGGCCCGCGCCACTGCGGGACAGATACGCGTCGATGCGTTGACATTGGCTAGGCGAGTCGGTCTATCACATCGCATCTATAGGGGTGATACACCCCGCGTTACGCTTCTGGACGGATGAGCTGTTGAGCGGACACCTCATTCACTACGTAGTTTGGGCGGCATTGTATGCCGTAGCAGGCAGTGCGTCAACAAGGGTGCGCCGCCTATTCTTTCCTGTGAGAAGCATTGACGGCGCCTCGCCTCCCACGTACACTGACATTCCAGGCCCGGCTGTTTTGTGTAACGCATTTGAATGAATATGTAGACGAAGGACACCCCATGATGATTACGACCGCCGATACGCCGCGCATTGCCTTTGGCATACGTGTCCCCATGCGCGATGGCGTCACCCTCGCCGCCGATGTCTATCTCCCCCCGCTGGCCGCGGGCGAGGCGGACCGCTGGCCCATCATCCTCAACCGCACGCCGTATCTCAAGTCCAATGAAGCGTTCCTTGAGACGGCCCGCTACTATACCGAGCAAGAGTATGCCCTGGTCGCGATGGACGTGCGCGGGCGCGGCGACTCCGACGGCATCTTTGTTCCCTATGTCAACGACGGCCCCGACGGCTACGACGCCATCGAATGGCTGGCCGCGCAGCCCTGGTCAACCGGCGCCATCGGCACGATTGGCGGCTCATATCCTGGCTGCATCCAGTGGCTGACGGCGCTGGAGCAGCCGCCACACCTGCGCGCAATGATCGTCGCGGTGACGCCCTCCGACCCTTTCGTCGAGAACCCGACGGGCGAGCACAGCCCGATGGACATGTGCTGGCTGCACTTCGTCAGCGGGCGGACGCTTCAGCCGATGGCCGCCGTCAACTGGGAAGAGGTCTATACGCACCTGCCGCTGCTGACGATGGACGAGCGCGCCGGGCGGGCCAACGAGCACTGGCGGAACGACCTGGCCCACCCGCAGCTGGACGACTACTGGGAGCCGCGCCGCTACCAGCACGCCTTCGAGCGCGTCAACGTGCCGACGCTGCATGTCTCGGGCTGGTACGACGACGAGCAGATCGGCACACCGCTCAACTTTATCGGCATGACCAGCCGTGGCGCGACCCCAGAGGCGCGCGCCAGCCAGCGGCTGTTGATGGGGCCGTGGGGCCACCAGATCAACACCAAGGCGAAGCTGGGCGAGGTGGACTTTGGCCCGCAGGCGCTGATCGACCTGCGCGGCGAGCATGTGCGCTGGTTCGACCGCTGGCTGCGCGAGAAGCCCGCCGAGGAGAAAGAGGAGAAGGCCGACGCGCCGGCGCCGGCTCGCATCTTTGTGATGGGCGCGAACGAGTGGCGCGATGAGCGGGAGTGGCCGCTGGCGCGCACCCAGTGGACGCGCTACTACCTGCATAGCGGTGGGCGGGCGAACAGCCGTTTCGGCGATGGCGCGCTCTCGCCCACAGCCCCGGACGCCGAGCCGACCGACGGCTACCGCTACGATCCGGCGCGCCCGGTCCCCTTCCTGTCGGAGCCAACCTCAATGCAGATCGGCGGCCCCGACGACTACGCGGCGGTCGAGCGGCGCGACGATACGCTGGTCTACGTGACGGAGCCGCTGGCCGAGGACATGGAGGTCGTCGGGCCGATTTCGGTGGACCTCTACGCGGCGTCTTCGGCGCCGGATACCGACTTCACCGCGATGCTGACGGATGTCTGGCCAACGGGCTTCGTCCAGCGGCTTTGCGATGGCATCGTGAGGGCGCGCTTCCGCGAGGGGATGACGTCGCCGACGCTGATCGAGCCGGGGCAAATCTATCACTACACCATCGACTGCTGGAATACGGCGCAGGTCTTCAAGGCGGGCCACCGTATCGGGCTGATGCTCTCGTCGAGCGCGTTCCCCAAGTTCGCGCGCAATCTGAACACGGGCGCGGCGCTGGGCATGACGAGCGAGATGGCTGTGGCCGAGCAGGTGATCTACCACGACGCGGAACACCCGTCGGCGGTTATCCTGCCGATTGTTCCGAGGGGGTAGGACCCCCTCCCCCTAACCCCTCCCCCTTGCAGGGAGAGGGGGGACCAGAACGTTGCCCTCCGCGTGAGGCGAGCGGGTGT
>JAICKD010000134.1 GCA_025928125.1 Ktedonobacterales bacterium | reverse complement strand
GGCGGCCTCATACATGAGCCACACGATGGCGCTCTTCTTCGCCGTCTATTTTCTGTGGATGCTGGTCCGCTTCACGCGCAACTGGCGCTGGTACGATCTGGCGCTGGCGGCGGTCTTTGCCGTGGGCTTGCTGCTCACGCGCGAGCTGAGCGCGGTGGTGATCGGCGTCGCGGCGTCGGCGTATCTGCTGGGCGGGCAATGGCGCGCGCTGCGCGAACGCGCTACTACCATCTGGCCGGTCTTCGTCTTCGCCCTCAGCATCATCGTCTGCGGAGTGGTGGTCTACCTGCTCTACAACCGCTTGCAGACCGGCAGCGCCATGCTCTCGCCACGCACGCTCTTCTTCCCCGGAGACCGCTATGGCTTTGGCCAGGGCATCGGATTCTACGGCCAGCACACCTTCGCCGCGGGAATGGTCATCCTCGACCAACTGCTGACTATTCTGCTCATCGATCTCTACGGCTGGCCGTTCTACCTGACGCTGGCGCTGCTCCCGCTCACCTTTCTGCGACGCGACAAGAGTACGCGCTGGGATATCTTCTGCGCGTTGCTGCTGATCGTATTTACGCTGGCGCAGGCGGGCTATTTCTATCACGGTATCTACCTTGGCCCGCGCCACCTCTTCGAGACGCTGCCATTTCTCCTCTTGCTCACAGCGCGTGGGGTGACGGGGCTGGCGGCGGTCCTGGCTCGTGTCGGGCGTGCGCTCGGCGCGTTGCGGCCAACGCCAACGCAAACGCTGGCGATGGGGGTAGCTGGCGCGCTGCTCATCGCGCTGATCGCCTGCAACCTCTTCTACTACTCGCCGCGTCAGGCGCAGATATTCCAGGGCTACACGGGTCTGCCCGTCTCGATGAAGGTTGACGCCGCGACGCTCTATGGATTCCACCCCAACCAGGCTATCGTGCTGACGAACAACTGGTATATCTACAACTACATCCTCTGGCCGCTGAACGATCCGGCGCTACACGGCGAGACGCTTTACGCCTACGCGCCGTCGCCCGATGTTGTACAGCAGCTCCACGCGGCCTACCCGAACCGCACCCTGTATATGAGCCAGGTTGCCCCCAACGGCACGGTGACGTTTGTCCGTATCTGACGATACATGGCGGCAATAGTACCTATTTGCCCGTGATTGACGACACCTGACGGCTTCTGGCATACTGGCGGCAATTTCTCCCCGGCCCTCACCAGTTCTCAGCGATAGTAAGAGGTGACGCCGATGTCAACTGCCCCTGGTGGCGGCAGCCCACATGGGAAGATGCGCGCCGCCATCGCGGCCAGCACGCTCGTTCTGTTCGCGCTGACCGTCCCACTGCTGTTCGTCTTCGTGCTCGGCCTGTTCATACAACCGACCGCCAGCGCACTGCCGGATGTCCAGCCGACGCCAACCGCGACCATACAGGCGGTGCTCACAGTTGTGCCTGAGACTGAGGCGACGCCAACCGCCACGGTCAAGAGTGGTTCAGGAGGGAGCGGCGGAGGCGGTGGAGGCCAGCTCAGCCCAACGGCGACACCGCCGACCGCGCCGACCGCGACACCACCCCCGCCAACCCCAGTTCCCACCATCCCACTCGGTGGCGGTTGATAGCTTGCGCGGGCATCAGCCTTTCTTGCTTGAGCTTTGCTTCCGTATCAACGTGTAAAATACGGCGATAATGATCGCGCCCAGGAGTGCGGCGATGATCGGCACACCTTCGAGAATGAAGTCGAAGGGGAGCCGGACGAACGCGGCGAAGAGGTACGAGCCGATGAGGGTGATGAGCACCGCCGTGAAGAGTCCCCCAGCCTTACTCGACGTTAGCCGCTCGGTCACCGCGTTGGCGGCGAACGCGATTATGATGATGATGAGCAGGCCGATGAGCGTGATGCTAAAGGCCGGGTGGAGCAGACCAAGTACCTGTAAGGTAAGAGTTGTCTGATGGAACAGGAGGTCGAAGAAGCTGCCTCTGGGAATCGGGAAGTTGTAGCTCGGATTCGTGGCCGCCAAAACGATCATTACAAACTCCTTCGCGGGTAATCCCGCAACCGGCGAAGCGCACAGGCTCGCCAACACAACACCAACCCAACCCAACCTGGCGGCCCTGCCACGGTATGACCAGTCCTTGCGACTGCCCGCCCATTGTATAGGAGGCAGGGGCTGCGCGCAACTATGGACGCTAGCAAATGGCGTGCCAATCTGGCGGTGTGCCATGAGGAGGATAGATGGAGTTGAGGAAAATCAGACGCTCATCGGTATTTTGCGTTCGGAGTTAATCGACTGAGGATGCTGCCGTCGTTGCCGTGGAGGTCGTTTTGGCTGCCTGGTCCCGGCGCAAGCCATGGGGTCTACGAAGTCAGGCCCGCCAGATATCGTCTCACATGAAGACGACCTGGCGGGCAGAGAGTGTATCGGGATAGTTCCTATGCGCGCCCTATGCTACACGGCGGCCCAGCCACCATCGGCGGGGATGATCGCTCCGTTGATCTGGCGCGAGTCGTCCGAGGCGAGGAAGAGCGCCAGCCCGGCGATATCTGATGGCTCCAGGTAGGCCGGAGCGAGCGCGGCGAACGTCTGCGCGCGTTGTGCGCCAGCGGGGTCTAGCCGCTCCTGTGGCATCGATTCGCCGATATTCGTCTTGGTCGCGCCCGGACAGATCGCGTTGCAGCGAATGCCACGCTGGGCGTACATCCAGGCGGTGTTGCGCGTCAGGCCGACGACAGCGTGCTTGGAGGCGGTGTAGGCGGCGCCCGCAGCCCCACCGTGGATGCCAGCGGTCGAGGCGATGTTGACGATGGAGCCGCCACCGTGCGCCAGCATGTGCTGCACCGCCTTGCGACTGGTGAACATCGGCCCGTCCAGGTTGATGCTCAGCACACGGCGCCAGATATCATCCGAGAGCTCGCCCACGCCCTGCATGTAGTCCATCACCCCGGCGACGTTGCAGAGCGCGTCCAGCCGCCCATACGTGCTGATGGCAAACTCGATCAGGCTTTCCGCCGATGCCTGGTCGGCGATATTTCCCTGCGTGCCGGTGATCGTGCCGCCGCTCTCCTTGATATGCGCGACAGCGGCATCGAGCCGTTCTCCGTTCCAGTCGCCAGCGACGACGCTGGCGCCCTCCGCCGCGAAGCGCGTGGCTATCGCCAACCCAATCCCGGAGGCCGCTCCGGTGACTACCGCGACTTTTCCTTGAAGTTGCATCGTGTTCCTCCCTCGTAGCACGCGTACTTCACCCTGACGCTATGCGCCCAATCAGGCGCGTCTGCGCACCCACGAGATGCAGTATTGATGCCACTTCGGGCAGTGTGTCATACGGCAGTCACAAGCGCCTCTCAGTCCCGGTTTATACGCTCGGCACGTTCGTGCAAATAGTTGAGGACAATATTGTTGAACACAGGGGACATTCCATCGCCAGATAGTGAATATAACTCAGTACTGAGCCGTTGTTCATCTGTCCTAACCTCGGTATAATAGCAGAGAAGAGTCTGCCGTATATTTTCAGGAGAAAACTTGCGAATCCTGGATATCCATCTGACTCAGGCATTGTATTCAGGGCGTGGTAATCGCAATGACGACACTGTTTGAAACCAAATTCACGAGCGCTGCATCTAATTCAAGTAATACGGGTGTTGCCATGGAACACCCTGTAACTTTATCTCTCTTTACTGGTGGGGGTGGTCTGGATGTTGGTTTTCACAATGCTGGGTTCCGAATAGTAGCCTGTGTCGAAATTGACAAACCGTCTTGCGATACACTTAGCCTGAATCTTGGCCGATATATGCAGCGGGATTGCAGGATCATTACCGCTGATATTCGCGATTTGGCGCCCGAAGATGTTACTAGAGAAGAGATCGATTTCATTATTGGGGGGCCTCCATGCCAGAGTTTCTCAGCCATCGGCCGACGAGCCGGCGGTGTGGAAGGCATATTGGACAAAAGAGGCTCTCTCTTTGAGCACTACTGCCGCTTCATACGGCATTTTGAGCCGCGGGGATTCTTATTTGAGAATGTCAGAGGCATACTAGGGGCGAACGGTGGCGCTGATTGGGCTGCGATTCGGCAGGCTTTTGCTAATCTCGGCTACCAGTTAGCATACCGTGTTCTGGATAGCGCTGGCTACGGCGTTCCGCAGCATCGAGAGCGCCTGATAATGATAGGTTCTCGCGAAACCCAGCTCTTATTCCCGCAGCCAACGCATGGCCCAGATTCGGCGTCTAAGACGCCCTATACAACCGCTTTGGACGCAATTGCTGATTTGCAGACGCCAGACGAGGAGGCTCATCTTCTTGGCGGAAAGTACGGGCATCTGCTACAAGAGGTTCCACCAGGCCAGAATTACCACTACTTCACAAAGGAGATGGGATACCCAAATCCCCAATTTGCCTGGCGTTCCCGGTTTTCAGACTTCCTCTACAAAGCTGATCCCAACGCTCCAGTGCGAACAATAGTGGCGAAATTGGGCGCGTATTCAGGCCCATTCCATTGGAAGAACCGCAAATTCACATTGGAGGAGATGAAGCGGCTTCAATCATTTCCTGATGATTACCGGTTCACCTCTGGCAAAGGCGCTGCGTTACAGCAAATTGGCAATTCAGTTCCGCCACTCTTTGCTTGGATATTGGCAATGTCCGTCAAGCAGCAGCTGTTCCATTGCGAGCTTGGCGTAGATTTGCTGCCTGAGACCCATAGCCTGACGTTCGACTCCCGTAAGTCACACAAAGCGCGTGCGACGAGGGGCAAAAGAACTAAGAGACAGGTGAAGGTGAGCTTGACACCTTCTTTGTTCGCTGCGCTAGAGAATGACTCTGTAGGAGCAAGTGATTCTGAGCAGAGCAAGATCGTGCATCGAAGCGAAGTGATGCTCGCATATCTGGCGCCCAAGCGCCGTATTCAACTACCTGATAGCAATCATGGCGAACTTGAGAATGTCTTTCAAATTCGCACAAACAGGTGCGGTAGCACGATTAGCATAGAGGTTGCCAGGAAGGAGAGTCGGCGCTTTGTTGATTCCCCTCTCTTAGCTTACCATCTCATGTTTGACCACCCTATTGGCGACGGCGTGACCCACATCACTTGTGCGCTTCTCTCAAAGAACGCATCCGACATTGCTGTCGCCTGGGACTCGATAGAAGACGCGATAGCCAAGTACTCAGGGTATCGAACGATGATGGATGTCTATGGGCATTTCACCGAGCCTCATCCTAGCTTCACGCTCGATATGGATGTCATTGGCGAGATTTCGCCTGTACTCAGATTTGCGAAGAAGTTTAGCAAGTTCGAGAACTGCGCGAAGATCATCCCTGGAAAAGTATTGACAGGCATGTTCGCGGAGGATCATCAATCAGGATTGGATCTCAGTCAACTGGCCCAGTTCCTGAGAAGCCTGCGTTTTGATGTTCGCGTGCATGAAACCAATCCTACTATACCCATCGGTTACTTCCGATGCTGCTATCCGTTCACGATCAACATTGACAAGCAGGTGTCTGTTACCTGGAAGGAAAGGGTTCAGTAGGTTGGCGTCCATAGAGTCATCGCAATCGCCCCATACCCAATCGCCCTATACGAAGTGGCTTTCTGATGCGTATGAGGTAGCCAGGCGTTTGGTAGATGTAGAAGATGTGGAATCGGCCATAGCGGCGTTTATCAGTGCTCAACCAGAATTACGTCACCCGTTGATGGCCATGAAAGATGGTCAAGTGACACTGTTGGAGAAAACAGTAGCTGAGGGTGCTAGGACGCTCGTGGGCAATTTTGCCCATAATAAGTATCTCTACAGCATTCTCCTAACTGGCCTGGTGGAAAAGTTAGTCCATCCAGAACGGGATATTCGCAACATCCAGGATGATATGGGCGACGGCGTACGAGGATACTCGAACCGGTCAACCGATCAGGCGTACGTAACGCCATTTTTGAAGCGGCACGGCCTGACACATTGTGCGGCTAGTGGCATGGAGAGCGGAAGAAATCTTGAACGCCCTATCCCTCATAGACTGGATCTTAGAACCAAGCCACGAGGGAAGGGCAACAGAGAAGCGTACTTGGGTTTAGTACATGCTGTGCAGATTGATGGTGTGGAGCCGTTTCCCATCATGGCGCTGCTTATGGCGCTTGATCTTGCTACAAAGATGGCCCAGACTTTCACCTATGAATCCAATGATGACCTAACCATCGAGGAGATTCATGGCGCAGTATTGAGACACCACCGTGAAGCTATGGGAAACGGGAAGTCAAGGCTTCCTGTTCTGGCCCTTCAAGCTGTCTATCAATGTTTGACCGAGGAGATGGCTCGTTATACAGACGCTAAACTACGCACTCCACCAAATCGCCATACGGGCAATGACAAGAAAGGGTGGATAGGCGATGTACAAGTGGATAATTTGGACGGCACGCCCTTTGAAGCTGTTGAGGTTAAGTCGGGTAAACAGATTACCGGCGATATGTTGAGAAAACTGCCTGACGTGTTTCGGGGGCAGTCAGTGGATCGGTATTATATCTTGTCAAATGAAGAGACATATATAGAGCCAGGACAAGAGGGCGAAATCAAGACGTTAGTAGCCCAAATCAAGCATGAAACGGGCTGCCAAGTGATTGTTAACGGGTTAAATCGCTCCTTATGGTATTACTTGCGTCTGGTGAATGACCCCAGCGAGTTTTTGACGCACTACACAGACCTTGTAGCGCATGATCCTGATGTACAACCACAGCATCAACAACTGTGGTCTGAAATACTTGTCACGCTCAGCAACATGCAGGAAACGCTTGAGGATTGAGGGGAACAAATAGTTCTCTGAGGTGGTCAAGACCTTTCTGGTTGTAGCTGGCGAAGACGCCGCCACTGGCTTTCTCCTTCGCCACCGACATCCCTCCCCAGCGGCGTGCTTTTGCCTCGTCACTGCCCATGGGTACTGGCCCATAATGGGTACAAGATTGACGGTCGCCAGCCGTCGCGCCTAAACTGCCTGCTGCTACCGGATGCGCGCCCGGTGTCCAATCAGACGCGGCGCGCAGGCGGTACTGAGGAGGCAGCCATGGTATTTCGACGTGGAAGGCAGACTGACGACGACCCGCGCGAGCGCCCGCCGATTCAGCCGATGGTGGTGGATGTCATTGCGCGCGCTGACCTTACGCCGGTCAGCCAGTGGGTCGAGGGCGGTCCCATCCCCGCGCGCCCCATGCCGCCGGGGCCAACCTCCTCGCTCTTCGCCGGAGTCTGCCGCTACTTCCACGACTGCTTCGCCGCCGACTCACGCGGAGGCACCCTCACCAACATCCTCGATAAGAACCAGGCGGAGTATCTGGTCTTCGCCGATGGCATTGAGCCGCTGGCCACCGGGCAGCTTGACCGGCTGGAGGTGCCGCTGAGCACCGGCGTCACCGCCCAGAACGCCGCCGACGTCAACCGCCGCGAGAAGTACCTCATCTGGGGCTCGATCTTTCTGGTGGGGCGGGGCCGCCCGGAGAACGCGCGCCGCAAGGGCGAGGTCTTCTGCGCGCCGCTACTCTACTGGCCCGCGCGTATCGAGCAGGAAGGCTCCCGCGCGCATCTGAGCATCGACCTGGACGAGCAGCACATCAACTTCCCGCTGCTGGCCTCGCTG
>JAICKD010000551.1 GCA_025928125.1 Ktedonobacterales bacterium | reverse complement strand
GTTATAACATACTGCCATTATAATGGCACATCAAAGAAAACACAAGAGGCAATTTGGAGCAGTTGGCGCGGCACAATTTACCGTGGTGGAATGGGGAACCCTGGTGTTTGAGGTAATTGGTGAAGCGGCCTCGCGAGATATGACCAGAGCCGCTTCACGGCGCCAAGGCTGCGGCTAACTCGCTCAGCTTTGCACACGTACGGCTGGCGAGAGATTATGCGCGGGACACGAATGGTCGCGGGTCTTCAGCCTACCTTCGGCCTTGAGAAAACATCAAGTTCATCGATCATGTACCCCGGTTTGAGCTTGCGCCTGTGCTTGCGCCTGTGCCTCCGCTTGCGCTTGGGCAGCCTGCGCCTGCGCCTGTGCCTGGACTTGCTTCACTACCTCATCCCAGTAGCGGCGTTGGCGCGCCCTGTCTTCTGGTGTGTCGCGCGGCCCCAGGGTGGCGATTGCGGCGATGACGATACCCAGACTGATGGCAGACATCGCGAGGAAGACGACCCCGACCCACCACGCGGTATGCCACAGCGCCGCCGTCAGGCCAGCCAGGGTCAGCGCGACGCTCAGCGCCAGTACCACGAAGGCATAACGCAAGACAATCGTTGCTCGTCGTTTCCGCTGAGCTTCGCGCGCCTGGGGTGAGGCAAGCTGCTCTCCCAGGGGCAATCCGGCGTCCTGGTAGGCGCGCGCCCACTCCTCTGAGAAGCCAACATGCGCCATATCCTGGATCAGCCTGAGCATAACCAGCCCGGCGAGGTTCAGCGGCAAGGCGAGTGCGAACATGATAATCGAAATTGTGAGCGCCTGATCGGCGGACACCGTGACAATGAGCGGGGCCATCACCACCAGGTCGAACGCGATCAGGCCAGCAAAGATCCAGTTGCCAACGTCCACCAACCACGGGGTGGTGCGCTCAATCGCCTCCTCAAACGCTTTCTCGGCCTGGCTGATCGACGCCTGCGCGGCGGCATAGGCGACATCCTTGTTAGCATTGGTCGGCGCGGGATTGTTCTGTGCCAACTAGCGGCTCCTTTGCGCTTCGGGTGTTCTATAGCCCCATATCGCCGGGCGTGGGCCAGGGGCGCTTGGGTGATTGTTTTGCCTGGGCGATCAAGTCACCCAATACAGGGCCGGAACGCGGATCGGCCAGCAAAGCATGCCATTCAGCGTCATCGAGAATATCTTCTATCTCTTCGGCCAGTTTGTTTTGCACATCCGGCGGAAGCTGCTCAATCCGCTCCATCAACGCTTTCAGATGCTCCGTTATCATTGACCGTGTTCCTCCTCTAAAAGCGCTCGGCGATGCCCGCCGTCTCCAGCGGGTGCGGACGATAGACGCCCGGCGTCTCGCCGCAGAGGCGCGGCGTCGGATAGACCTTCTCAGGGTTAGCCAGCCGCGCCGGGTCGAGCGCGCACCGCAACAACTGATGCGTCGCCATGTCCGCCTCGCTGAACATCACCGGCATATAGCCGCGCTTATCCATCCCAACGCCATGCTCGCCAGTGATGCTGCCGCCCGAGGCGACGCAGGTGCGCAGAATCTCGCCCGCCAGCTCCTCAGCCCGCTCGAAGGCGCCTTCGTCGCGCTCGTCGTAGAGCACCAGCGGATGCAGATTGCCGTCGCCCGCATGGAAGACGTTGGCCACGCGCAGCCCGTAGCGCTCCTCCAGCGCGGTGATCTCTCGCAGCACTGCGGGCAGCGCCGTCCGTGGAATGACGCCATCCTGCACGATGTAGTTCGGGCTGATGCGTCCCGCCGCCGCGAACGCCGACTTGCGCCCCTTCCACATCAGCGCGCGCTCCTCATCGGTATGCGCCAGCCGCCATTCGGTCGCGCCCGCCGCGCGGCAGAGCGCCTCCACCTGCGCGGACTGCTCGTTCACCTCAGCCTGCACGCCGTCCAGCTCCACCAGCAGCACCGCGCCCGCGCCCTTGGGATAGCCCGCATGCACCGCCGCCTCCGCTGCCTCGATGGAGAGACGATCCATGATCTCGATGGCGGCTGGCAGAATCCCGCCCGCGATGATATCAGAGACGGCCTGACCCGCCGCGTCGGTATGGGGAAAGGCGGCCAGCGCTGTCAGCACGGCCTCGGGCTTGCGCACGATCCGCAGGATAATCTCGGTGGCGATGCCAAGCGTCCCCTCGGAGCCAACGAAGACGCCGGGCAGGTCGTAGCCGGGCAGATCGACGGCATAGCCGCCCAGATCGGCCACCTCGCCATTGGCCAGCACCACCCGCATGCCGAGCACGTGGTTGACGGTGAATCCGTATTTGAGGCAGTGCGCGCCGCCGGAGTTTTCGGCGATGTTGCCGCCGATGGAGCAGACCTGCTGGCTGGAGGGGTCGGGCGCATAGTAGTAGCCCGAAGGCGCGACCCGCTGCGTCACCTGGAGGTTGATCACGCCCGGCTGGACGATCACCCGCTGGTTGGACAGGTCCACCGCGAGAATCTGGCGCATGCGCGAGAGCGCAATCAGCACGCAGCCCGGCGTCGGCAGCGCCCCGCCGGAAAGCCCCGTGCCGGAGCCGCGCGGCACAAATGGGACGCCCGCGCGCGCGCACAGCCGCACGACATCGCGCACCTGTTCGGTGCTGGTGGGCAGCACGACGACGCCGGGCAGAGCGCGATAGCTCGCCAGCCCATCCGACTCATAGGTGCGGCGCTCGGCCTCCTCAATGATGACGCCATCATCCCCCAGCATCGCGCGTAACTCGTCGAGCATGCGCGGCGAAATCGCGGGAATCGCGGGCTGAGCAACGATATCGGTGCTGTCTGCCATCGGTGGCGTTCCTTTCCATGCCAGAAGGTCCATGCCAGAAGGCGCGCTCACAGTGCTTTCCAGTCCCTAGTGTACCACTGTGTGCGATAGAAATGGACTCAGGACAGGTACGTGCAGGCTCTCATACGTCCGTTCCGCGTTTGACAGGAGGGGCGACCCAAGATAGACTGAGCGTGGGATAGGACGCAGGCCAATGCGTGACCCCAGGCCCACTCATCCCGTTCACTTGGCCGCTGAAGCAGTCACGTCGTTGCACCAGCTAAGCAGCTCATCCGAGTGCATAGCACTCCGCCAGCGATGGTGGCGCGTGCTCGGATCATTCTGAGGGCCAGGATATGACCAACCTCCTCACAACACTCTCCGCCTCTCACGTCCCACAAGCAATCATTGTCGGCGCCGTGCTGGC
>JAICKD010000809.1 GCA_025928125.1 Ktedonobacterales bacterium | reverse complement strand
GATGGAATTGTCCGCCCGTCCTGGATAGTTGCGCATAGCAGGCGTGACGGTGCATCATAGAGAGCGCGTGCGGGCGCAGATGGGAAGCTTTACCGTCCCATGTGTGGCGCCTGGAGGAGGAATGGGCATGGCGGCAGGGATCGGGTTCAGGCGTGTGGCGCTGGCGCTCATCGCGGGTCTATTGGCGTTGGGTGTTCCAATGGTCGCGGGGCAGGCGGCGCGCGCGGATGGGTCGGATCGACCGTCGCGGTCGGTTGCCCTGGCCAGGGTGACCGTCGTCCGGGTCTTGACCTACTACTACGGTACGACCAGCGCGAATCCAGCGCCGATTCCTGTCCTCGCGCCCTGCGCCTCCGATGGCGTGCTGGTGGGGACGACCGATCAGAGCGGCAATCTCAACTCCGCCAACTACGTGCTGACGCCCACCGCCGCCGTGAATCCTCTCGTACCCTGTCAGGGGGCGCAGGCAGCCTTCCAGCAGTTGAATGGCAACGCGACAACCTGGGGCATCACGCGCATCGTCGTCGCGCTCAATGTCGCCTATACCGGCACGGAAGGGACGCAGCGCGGCAGCATCACCTATTCCATCAGCCCCGGCCTCGTCACGACCAACGGCGGCCCCGGAGCGCCGTCGCTGCTGGCCCTCTCGCTCTCGAACGCCACTGGCGCGCCCAGCCATGACCTGCCAGTGCTCTCTATTCCCCAGCCCTCCGACGCGCCCGCCAGTGGGACTCCTTCGGTGATCGACCTGACCGGCAAGAATGGCGAGCCACTCAATCGCGACGCCGTGCGGGAGAACGAGATCAACGACACGCTCTATCCCATCAGCGTCTCCGCCGATAAGATTCCCCAGGCGCCAGCGCCCAAGGGCGCCAAGACGCCCGGCGCGACGGCAGCCGTCACGCCAACCGCCGTGGGCAACAGCATCGGCATCGGCGCGGCGGAGGTGGATAGCAACGGGCGTCTGGTTGGGATGGTCGTGCGCGATAGCAACGGCAACCACGTGCTGGCGTCACTCGCCGATGTGAAAAAGGCGATTGGCTCGGTCAGCGGCCATCCCGGCGCGCTGATGACCGCCTGGCAGAACGGGATCTCCGCCTACTATGCGTCGTCGCCAAACTATGACGCCGCCGCTAGCGCCTTCCATGGCCTGCTCAGCTCCGCGCCAGACTTCGCGGGCGCCAAGCCATTTCTGGACGCCGCGCAACAGCACACGACCACCATCCCGTCGCTGACGCAGGGGGCCACGCCCACGCCGTCCAGCATCTTGCCCGGGCTCTCGCCGACCTCAGGTATCAGTGTCCGGACGCTGCTCATCGTTGTCGGAGGCGTTGGCGCGGGTGTCGCGGTGCTCGTGGTCGTGCTCATCGTGCTGCAACGCCGCCGACGCGCGCGGATGCCGGTCTACATGCCAGCGCCGCTCGACGAGGCTGGCCTTGACCTGCTCCCGCGTGACTCGATGTACGAGATTCCCGCGATTGAGACACCCCAGGCGATGCCAGCGGTGCGCCCGCCTCACCAGTCCCGTTCGCGTCCGCACTCGCGGCCACGCACCGACCATCCAGACATCGAGGACATGCCAACAGGGCTGATGCCGACCATGCCGCCCGCCCGCTCCGCCACTGGGGCGCCAGGGGCGCGCTACACCATGCCGATACCTCCAGATTTCGGTGGAGATCCCCGCGCGCCATCGCAATCACGCAAGAATACAAGCCTGATGTCCTACGCCGCCGGGATGACCCATCCGGGCATTCGGCGCGCCAATGATCCCAACCAGGACAATATGCTTGCGCTACATGGCGTGCGCGTGGCGGGATCGCGTCCACAGCCGTATGGCCTCTTTATCGTCGCCGATGGCATGGGCGGACACCTCAACGGGCAGGAGGCCAGCCGCCTGACTATC
>JAICKD010000520.1 GCA_025928125.1 Ktedonobacterales bacterium | reverse complement strand
CCCTCTCCCCCATCCTCTCCCCCATCCTCTCCCCGACGCAGGCAGAGGACGCGCATTCTGGTTCTGGTCCCCCCTCTCCCTTCAGGGGGAGGGGCCAGGGGGAGGGGGCAGCGCTTACGCGGAAAGCCGCTCGGCGGCGTCATCTATCAGCGCCAGCAGGTCGGCTATCTCGAATGGTTTGGCGACGATCTTTGCCGACGTCTCCGCCAGGAGAGTCTCCGCTTCCCCCAGCAGGAGATTGGGGGCGCCAGTCAACAGCAGGTAGGCATGGCGCTCTTTGAGCAGCGGGTCCGCGACCACCACTCTGAGGAGGTCGATACCGCTCAGTTGCGGTATCGACGCGTCCAGCAAGACAATCAGGCGCTGCTGGCTCTCGCGCAAGATGCGCAGGGCAGTCACGCCGTCGCTCGCCTCCAGCGCATCGTGTTCGGCGTCTTCCAGGAAGAGCCGCACGGCGTCACGGATGCTCTCGTCATCGTCCACTATCAGCACATGCGCCATATTCGCTGCTTCCCAGTGAGTTACCGTTCAGACGCCACGGGAGACAAGCCCTCGTCGTCACGTGAACGCGCGGTAACTCGATTGCTCTGGGCAGTGTAACACATCAATTCACGTCGTCGCCGTGTGTTCCGGGCGCTCTACGCCACCTATGCCAGCCCAATCTGCCCCAGCGCGCGGATGATCGGCGTCAGCAGCGGCGCCAGCAGCGGGCGGAGCGCCAGCGCGATCAATCCGCCGAGGATGCCACAAATCGCGCCACCGAGCACGTCGCCGGGGTAATGCACGCCCACATAGACGCGCGCGAAGGCAATCGTGACGGCCGCAAGCAGACCCAGCAGCGCGATGATAGCCGCCAGCCAGCGCGCGATATCACGCTGCGCGATGGTCCGGGCGCTGACGAGCAAGACTGTGGCGAGGGCAAACGCCGCCGCCGAGTGGTCGCTGGGGAAGGAGGCGTCGGCGGCATGGAAGATGAGCTTATGAACGAGGGTGGGATGCGAGATGAAGGGGCGCGGCTCGAAAATCAGATGGCCCAGCAGGACGTTGATGCCCAGGGCAATGACGACCCCGACCACCGCCAGTGCCAGGACGATGTGGCCCTCCAACCGGGCGGCGTCGCTTTGGGAGTCGCGCGATACCAGCGGCGACCAGCGCGCCACGGCGAACCACAGCACGAGGAGAAGCAGCGGAAGCAGGAAAATCAGGTCGTTGGCGGCGAAGACCATGATCGAATCCAGCAGCCCCTCATGGCCAGCGGGTTGATTGATATCCTCGAAGAGGTTCCAGTTCACCGAAAGCAGATCTTGCACCACATCGTTCCTCAGTCTCTACGCTACACACTCGTCCATACACGGCTACACATCACACTGCGAAGCAGCCGGTGCATGTTAAGCACATGTTAAACTTCGATTAAAGGGGAGTAGCTCGCAGTATAGGCGATATTGCGTAGAATTGGCAATCGGATTGTCCAACAGTCTGCCCGGTGTCATACCGCTTGTGGTGAGGTTGTTGACGCAGACCCTCTCCCCCAGCCTCCGCTGCGGGGAGGGGAGACAGAGACGCGCATTCTGGTTCTGGTCCCCCTCTCCCTTTAGGGGGAGGGGTTAGGGGAGGGGGCGGTGGCCCCAGTGACAACGTCCCAGGCGAAACCGGTGTCGCTCGCACAGGTCGCATGGGCCGCATAGCGCACAACTGCCCTCCAGCGATCGGCGTGGAGGGCAGGGTGGAAGCACCGGCGAGACGGCGCGTGGCTACGGCTGATAGCGGTCAACCTCGAAGGTGAACAGCTGCGTATTGCCCACCTGTTTCGAGCTGCGGGTGATGATTGCCCAGAACGACTCTTCCCCGGTCGGCGAGACGGTGTAGCGCAATGTCGCGAGTCGGCCAGCCGGGGGGGATATGAACAGGAACCAACCCGCCTGACCCAGTTTCCATGAGTAGAGCTTCACCGTCTGCCCGTTGTCATTGGTAAACGCAACGACCAGCGACCCATCGGCGCGCACAATCAGCGGCGCGATGATCGGTACCGCCTTATCGGGTGTACCCGCCAGCGGCGACTTCTTCCAGGTGCTCCCACCATCGCTGCTGGCAAGGAACTCGTCGGCGGACTGTGTGACGCCAATGATATGCGGCTGCCAGCTGACGGCCGGGAGGTTGATGACCAGCAGCGGCTTGCCATTGGCGATCACCGACGCCATGCCCTGTGACGCGCCCTGCGGCAGGAAACTGACATGCACCCAGTTATTTCCGGCGTCGTCGCTGCGGTCGAGCGCGAGCACGGGCGAATTGAGCATATCGCATGAGCCACGGCTGACCGCGGCGAAGATCGTCTGGCTGTTGGGTTGGGCCGCGAAGTCGCAGACGCCCTGACCCAGCCCACCAGCATCGGCCACCTGCCAGGTCGCGCCGCCATTCGTGCTGCTCACCAATCGCCCGGCTGGGGCGCCGCAGGTTGGGCCACAGCCGATCATAGCATAGAGGCGCGCGCCCTGCGCCTGAATCGGCGTCCCCGCATAGGCGGCGGAGTCGGAGTACGGGGTGGAGAGCGTGCCATCCACCGGGAAGATGATCGCCTTCCATGAGCCGCCCTCATCGGTCGAGCGGTACGTTGTGCTGCACGGTACCTGGCCCGACGCCAGAATGTTGCCGTGGGTGGCGCCGCCAACCGACGCGCGCGCCGAGGATGGACAGGCGGCAGGTCCCTGCCCGTAGGCCATGTTCACCGTCACCGTGAGAAACGCGGTATGTGCGTCCAGCGGGCTGGCCCAGATTTCGATGATAATCGCCTGGTCCGCGGAGGCTGGCATATCAACCGGTTTCCAGGTCGCGCCGCCATCATCCGAGCGGCGTAGCGAGATGGGAGACATGGAGGTCTCATAAACAATGTTGGGATCGATGGGCGAGAAGACCGGATACGGCGTCTGGGTGAAGACCGTCGTGCTATAGGTCATGCCGTCCATCACTTGCCACTTCCCGTGGCCGATACCTGGCGTCGTCTCCGGCGCGGTGGCGTTGGCCGTGACATCCGCCGTGGCCGTGCCGTCCGTTCCATCCGCCGGGCTGTGTAAGCCATTGTTCCCCGCGAAGCCGCGCAGCAGCAGCGCGAAGAGCGCGATGATCGCAACCGCCGACGTGACCGCCGCGATAGTGCGCCAGTGATTCGGCGTCTTGTTGGGCTGGATAGGCTGAAGCGGAGGCCAACTCTCTGAGGGAGATGTTGGCGGATCGTGCTCATCAGATGTCTCAGATGTCTCAGATGTCTCAGATGTCTCAGATGTCTCAGATGTCTCAGATGTCTCAGATGTCTCAGATGTCTCAGATGTCTTGCGTTTCCCCCGATGGTT
>JAICKD010000042.1 GCA_025928125.1 Ktedonobacterales bacterium | reverse complement strand
TTCGCGCATGACAGCGTCTATTCCCTCGTCCCGCGCCAGACGCAGGCATTCAGCCCTAGCCATCAGATACTCTTCATCCGTGAGCGGGCCTTTTTCCTGCGCCATCTCGAACAGTTCCTGCCCGAAAAAGGGCATCTCCTGTGCGGCATGCTCACGATTGAAGGCAATCAGCTCTTCGAGAGAATGCGCCTGGGCCTCAGGTCCAAGCGTCGCCAGATAGGCGTTCAGGTCAGCCTTGAACTCATAGAGCAGCACGGTCAGCTCAGCCTCTGATGTCTGCAACTCCTTCGACGACGGCAAATTCGCCGGATCGACCAGCACCGCGCCGAGCGATTGCAGCGTCTCGATCACAGAGCCAAAGACGGCGTCCGTTTTCTCGCTGAAGCCAGTATGGACCTCGCGCGGAATGCCAATCCGCGCGCCACGCAAGGCATCGGCGTTGAGATACTGGATGTAGTTGAGAAACGTCTGGCGGGGATTGACCTGAGTCGCCGGGTCACGTGGATCAACATCCTCCAGCACACCAAGCAGAATCGCGGCATCCTCCACGGTACGCGCGAAAGGGCCAACGGTATCCTGGCTGCGCGAGATGGGGATGACACCCGCGCGGCTGGTCAGCCCAACCGTTGGCTTGATACCCACGACACCATTGATCGAGGCAGGACAGAGAATGGAGCCATCGGTCTCGGTGCCAATGGACGCGGCGCAGAGGTTGGCCGCGACGGCGGTTGCTGAACCGGAGCTAGAGCCGCAGGGCGTCCGGTCGAGCGCGTAGGGATTGAGCGCCTGCCCGCCACGCGCGCTCCATCCACTAGACGAGTGGGTCGAGCGGAAGTTAGCCCACTCGCTCATGTTGGCCTTGCCGAGCAATACCGCGCCCGCAGCGCGCAGCCGAGCGGCTACGAAGGCATCTTGCGCGCGCTTGACGCCGACCAACGCCAGCGAGCCTGCGGTCGTCTCCATTCTGTCAGCGGTGTCAATGTTATCCTTGAGCAGGATTGGGATGCCGTGGAGTGGCCCACGCGGACCATGCGCCGCACGCTCGCGGTCGAGCGCCTCGGCAATTGTCAGCGCGTCGGGGTTCACCTCGATCACCGCACGCAGCATCGGGCCACTGGTGTTCAGCGCCGCGATCCGCTCGAGGTACGCCTCCACCAACGCTCGGGAGGTCAGAGAACCTCCCGCCATCGAAGCCCGAAGGGAGCCAAAGGTCTGTTCCTCCAGATCGCCGTGCGGCCCCTGCCACTCGCTCATCGCATCATCCTCGCTTGCTAAACGCCGAGATCGTACAACTGCTCGAACTGGAGGTCGAGATCGTTCGTCACCTGCCAGAGACAGGCGAGCGCCTTGCGCACGTTTCGCGCGGCGCAAGGCGGTAGGTCATCGCGCGCGGCAAGCTGCTTGAGCATATCGTACGCGCGAAGCATCTCCTGCTCCACCGGCGTCAGCGCTGCTCCCAGGATATCGGTATCGGCCATCGTGCTCACTCCTCGTCATCTTCATCAACCATTCGATACGCCAGCGAGATACATCCAGCTAGTAGACTGCGATGGGCCGGTCATCCTTCAGCCGCTTCGCCTTCAACTCGAAGCGCGGCAGCGTGCCAGGCGGCATCAGCTCAATGATGAAACGCAGCCCTTCATGCGCGGCGGCCAACTCGTTCGCCAGCTCTTCGCTCAGCGCTGGCCACTCGTCCTCACGTCCCGGCTTCAGCTCGACCTTGATCGTGATCTCGTCGCGGATATCGTTACGCCAGATGTAAATCTGGAACTCGTCGATGGCGTCGTGTTCGCGGATGAGCGCCTCGACCGCGCGCGGGTAGACGTTGGTGCCACGGATGAGCTTCATGTCATCCCAGCGGCCACGGATGCCACCCTGATAGATATCGCCGGTGCGGCCACAGTCACAGGTGGAGTAGGGGACCTTCAGCACCATGTCTTTGGTGCGATAGCGCAGCACGGGAATGAAGCCGCGCCCGAACGAAGTCACGACCCGCTCGCCCAGTTCACCGTATGGCACAGGCTCGCCAGTCTCGGGATTGACGACCTCTTCGATGAAATGGTCCTCGATGATATGCGTCCCGCCTGGCTGGTGCGAGCACTCGAAGATCATGATTGTACCTAGCTCCGTCATGCCCGCGGTATCGCCAACTTTTGCGCCCCAGGCCTCCTCGAGTTGCCGCTTGACCGCCGGAATGGAGCCGGACGGTTCGCCTGAGAGAATGACCTTGTTCACCGCGCTCTGGGTCAGGTCTATGCCCATCTCCTGCGCCTGCTGCCAGAGGCGTAGCGCATAGGTTGGCGTGGAGCAGACCGTTGTGACGCCCATCTCGACGATCTGCTTGATGCGCGCCTCAGTCGTCTGCGCGCCGCCGGGAATCACCAGGGAACCGAGCTTCTCGCAGCAGTAGTGCGCGCCCCAGAAACCGATAAACGAGCCGTAGCCAAAGGCGAAATAGACTACATCGTCCGGACGGACGCCGAATCCCCAGAAGCCGTAGCTCCACATCTCGGCGATCCACTCCCAGTCCTTCATGCCATCCAACACACGGATGGGTACGCTGCCGCTGGTCCCAGAGGTGAGATGGTAGCGGATGGCGTTCTCCTGACTGGTCGTGGGCAGCGCGCCAAACAGGGGCTGCTCCGCCTGCGTCGCCATCCACTCGTCGCGCGTCATGAAGGGGATGCGTCGCAGATCATCCAGCGTGTTGAGCTGGTCGGGATGGAAACCAGCGGCATCGAATCGCTGCTTGTGAAATGGGCTGCGGGCGTATGCCCATTGCGTCATGCGTTGCAGCTTCGCAAGCTGGAGCGCCTGAAGCTGCTCGCGTGGCAGCGTCTCATTCTTCGGATTCCAGTATTCGGAATACGCCATCTCCGAACCCTCCACTCTTGTGCCAGAAGCGCCATTGCCTCCGGCCTTCTACTGCTCGCGCCCGATCAATTCTCGCGCGAGGATGATGCGCTGGATGTTGCTTGCCCCCTCGTAAATCTGCAAACCCTTGATGTCCCGATAATAGCGCTCGACGGGATACTCGCTCGAATAGCCGCGATTGCCGTAGAGTAAGACCGCCTCGGACGCCGCCCTGGCCGCCGCTTCGGTCGCAAACAGTTTGGCGCTAGAGACCGCCTGCGTCGCCGGGCGACCTGCGTCTACGAGCCACGCGGCATGGTAGACCAACAGCCGCGCCGCCGCGATATCCGCCGCCATGTTGGCGATGGTCGCCTGTACCATCTGGAAATCGCCGAGCCGCCGTCCGAACTGTCTCCGCTCGCGCGCCCATTGGACGCAGGCATCCAGGCATGCCTGCCCAATACCCACCGCGCCCGCAGCGACGCCAAGCCGCCCGCGATCCAGCGCCGACATGGCAATTTTGAAGCCCTCGCCCGGCTCGCCAAGCATGGCGCTGGCCGGAACACGGCAGTTCTCGAACGTGATATGGGCGTGATCAGACGCGCGGTGGCCAAGCTCGACGCCGGGCATCTTTTCACGCCGCATCCCCTGATTGTCGTTTTCGACCAGAAAGGCGCAGATGCCTTTGTGGCGCTCGGCACGGTCACGAGTAGCGAAAACGATGGCAAGCCGCGCCAAATTGCCGTTGGTGATCCAGATTTTCTCGCCATCGAGCAGGTAGCTCTCACCATCGGCTGTCGCGGTTGTCTGAATGTTCGCGGCGTCTGACCCAGCCTCAGGTTCCGTGAGGCAGTAGCAGCCAATCCACTCGCCGCTGGTGAGTTTGGGCAAATAGCGTTCTTTCTGCTCGACAGTACCCCACTGCTCGATACAGCCCGAGACGAGGCTCGCATGCACGGTTAATAGCCCCCGCACGGAGGAATCGGCGCGCCCCAGTTCTTCGCAGACCAGCGCGAACGAGACGGCGTCCATCGCGGCGCCACCATACTCTCGTGCAATCGGGCCGCCAAGGAAGCCAAGCTCCGCCATGCGACCGATGAGATGCATTGGGAACTCGCCGGTCTCGTCGGCTGCGCGCGCCAGGGGAGCCACCTCGTCGTTAGCGAAGTCGCGGGCGAGCGACTGAATCCGCTGCTGCTCCAGCGAAAGCTCGAAGTCCATCAGCCCTGCTCCTCCGCATCGGCGCCCAACACGGCGAACCCCTCCATCTCAATCATCGCCTCCGGCTGGAAGAGCGCGGCCACCTCGAAGAGCGCCATCGCCGGATAGTAGTTGCCGAAATACTCGCGGAACAGCTTGCCCAGCGGCTTGAACTGCGCGACATAGGCGTCGCGGCTGGTCACGAAGACGTTCAGCTTGACGATATCCGCCATCTGGCCGCCTGCCTCGTGGACGACGGCATGGAGATTGTGGAGCACCTGACGGCACTGCGCCACCATGTCACCCAGCGCGACAATCTGACCGTCGCCATCGCTGGCGTCCTGCCCGGCGAGAAAGAGCAACCTGCCGCCGGTCGTCAGCAGACCGTGATTGAAGCCGCGCGGCTCGGGCAAACTCGACGGATTGATAATCTGCTTGCTCATCTAGCGTCACCGTCCTGTAAACGTTGGCTTTTGCTTCGCCATGAACGCCTCGTAGAAGACCCGGTGGTCGTCGCCCAATAGTAGCAATGCCTGCGCCTGCGCCTCCGCTTCGATGGCCGCGACAAGATCCATGTTCATCTCGTTGTTGAGCATGCGCTTGGTCATCGCCAGCGCCTGTGTCGGGCCAGCCGCCAGCCGCCGCGCCCACTCCATCGTCACAGCCATCACCTCGTCGTGCGGCGCGACCCGGTTGACCAGCCCATAGCGCTCCGCTGTCGTCGCATCAATCGTATCACCCATCAGCAGTAGCTCCATGGCACGGCCAAGCCCGACGATGCGCGGCAGCAGATAGCCCGCGCCCATATCGGCGCCGGTCAGTCCAACTCTGGTAAAGAGGAAGGCGATACGTGCCTTTTCCGACGCGACGCGCAGATCGGACGCCAGCGCCAGCACTGTCCCCGCGCCCGCAGTCATGCCATTGAGCGCGGAGAGAATCGGCTTATCAAGGAGGCGCATGTGCTGCACCACCGCGCCAGTCATGCGGGTGAAGTCGAGATGGCCCTTCAGGTCGCGTTTGAGTAGCTCGCCGATGATCTCCTGCACGTCCCCGCCGGACGAAAAGCTGTCACCCGCGCCGGTCAGCACAACGACTTTGACGGCGTCATCGTAGCGCAGCGCCTCGAAGAGGTCGCGCAACTGGGCGTATATCTCGAACGTGAGCGCATTTAGCTTCTCAGGTCTATCGAGCGTGATCGTGGCCACGCCATCCTCGACCTCGTAGCGAAAGTCGTACCCCATCGTCAGCAGCCTCTCCATTGAGCCAGCCTGGCCTGTGGCTACCACATCACCGCGCCGCCATCGACATTGATCGCCTGCCCGGTAATGCCGCCGCTGGTCGCCTGCGCTAGAAAAAGCACAACACGCGCCACTTCATCGGGGGTGACAAGCCGCCGTTGTGGATTTGTGCTCGCGAGATATGCGCGCGCGTCCTCCTCGCTCATACCAGTGCGGGCGATCATATTGGCGACGGCTCCGTCGGTCATCGGTGTATCAACATAGCCAGGGCAGACCGAGTTGACGGTAACACCTGTCGTCGCTAACTCAATTGCAACAGTCTTCATCAGCCCTAAAACACCGTGCTTGGAGGCAGCATAGGCCGCGGTATAACGGCTACCAACTTTGCCTGCGACTGAGGCGACCGTGATGATACGGCCCCACTTTTGCGCCACCATCTCCGGCGCAATCGCCTTGGTGACGTAATAGACGCCTGTCAGGTTTAGCGCCAGCAGCTGATGCCATATTTCGTCAGGATGCCCGAGGAATTTGGCGCTCATCGCTTTGCCAGCGTTGTTCACCAGGATATCGATGCCGCCAAGTTGCGCGTGCGCTGTCTCTACCATGCGCTGGACCTGCTCGACATCGCTCACGTCGCACGAAATGATGGCAGTTGTGCGGCCTAGCTGAGTGATCTCCGCCGCCACTTGCTCAAGTTCCTCGGTACCGCGCGCTGCCAGGGCAACATCCACGCCAGCATGCGCCAGCGCCAGCGCGGTCGCGCGTCCGATACCACGACTTGCGCCCGTGACGAGCGCCCGCTTGCCAGCAATCGAATCATCTGCCATGTCGCGCCTCCTGCTTCGTGTGTCGCTTTGTCGAACGCATATCGGAACGATTGAGGGTCTCGTCGGTTGACAACGATGTTTCCGGTATTATGCCATCCTCAGGCCAGGGATACTCTAGCAAACATAGATCAGCCCGTCCCGCCGCCAGCAGTGTATTGGCCTCATTGGAGGTCAGCAGGTAGCCGCCGACCATGGTCGGAATGTCAGCCTCGTTGCGCACGCGATCCGCAAGCGGTGTCAGAAAGCCACGGCGGTATGGCGCGATGGACGCAGGCGTGGTCTGCCCGGCCATGACGGTAATGAGATCACAGCCACGACTCTTCAATTCGCGCGCAATGGTCACGCCATCATCAACCGTGAGGCCACCTGCCACGCCATCGGTGACGTTGAGCGTCACAGCCAGCGGGCGTTTCTCCGGCCAGACGGCGCGCACTGCGTCGAAGACCTCCAGCGGGAAGCGCATCCGATTGGCGAGACTGCCGCCAAACTCGTCATCACGGATGTTGGTAAGCGGCGAGAGAAAACTTGCGAGAAGATAGCCATGGGCAGCATGCAACTGCAAGAGATCGAATCCTGCCTCAGCCGCCATCATCGCCGCCTGGACAAATTCATCGCGGATGCGCTCCATTCCCACCCGATCCAACGCGCCTGGCGCCACTCCCGTTGGGGTATAGGGTATCGCCGAGGGGGCGACGAGCGGCCAGCCACTATCCCTCAGTGGCACATCCAGCCTGCGCCGACGCGACTGCATACTGCCGCGACGACCCGCATGGTTGAGTGTGATGCCGATGTGCGCTCGTAAATATTGTTCGCGAGGTGGATGGGAAGGTTCAACGTCTGGTTGCGAAAGGTCATAAAGCACCTTTCGCATGAGAGGTACGAGCTCCGACCACACATGCATATGCTTGGCATCATACATACCCGCATCGTTGGCCGTAACGCGACCGTTAGCCGCCACAGCAATAGGCGGGGTAAGCACCAATCCAGCGCCTGCCTGCGCCCGCGCATGGAGTCGCGAGATTAGCGTTGTATTGGGTACGCCGTCAACGGCGTACTCTGTATCTGCTACAGTCATCACTACACGATTGAGGATACTGGCATCACGTAGCGTGATTGGTGTGAGCCAGGGTGGCGGAGTGACCACCACTCCAGGCACATTCCGTTCACTTCTCATAGTTCGGTCGAGCGCCTCCACGAAGCGCCCATCCCGCAGTCGCAGGTCGTCGTAGCTGATACGTCCACTACGGGTGAGCAGGTTAAAGGCAAACTGACGCGGCGGCAGGCGCCGATAGCGCGCGATCCCCTCGAAATAGGCGCGGCTCTCCTGCGCGGCCTGCTGGATCGTTTCGACAACGGGGCGACGTTCCAACTCGTAGATCGTCAGCGCCTCGGCAAGATCGCCATGGGTGCTCAGAGCGTTGACGAGCGCAATCGCGTCTTCCATCGCCAGCTTGGTGCCAGAGCCAATCGAGAAGTGGGCGGTATGCGCGGCGTCGCCAAGCAAGACCGTCTTGCCAGCGTGCCAGACGGCGTTCTTGACGGTCACAAAACTGATCCACTTCGAGTTATTGCCAAGCAACTGATGGCCATGCAAATCCTCGACGAAAAGCCGCTCACAATAGGCGATGCTCTCGTCCTCGCTTGCGCTATCCAGTCCCGCGCGCAGCCAGGTCGCCTCGTCGGTCTCTACGATGAAGGTGCTGGTCGTCCCGTTGAAGGGATAGGCATGTACCTGGAACAGCCCATGCTCGTTCTCTTGAAAGAGGAATGTGAACGCATCGAGTACCCGATTGGTACCGAGCCAGATATACTTCGATGCCCCGTACCGCAGGTTTGGCCGGAAGGTTGCCACCTGCTGCTGGCGAACCAGGCTATTGACACCATCGGCTGCGATGAAGAGGTCACAATCTGGCAATACAGCTAGATCGGTGATATCTGTCTCGAAGCGCATCGCAATGCCTAGCTCAAGACAGCGCTCGCGCAAGATATCGAGCAGCGCCTTACGCGCCAGACCCGCGAAGACATGACCACCGCAGCGCATCAGCTCCCCACGGAAGCGCGTATCGATCGCATCCCAGAGAACGAACTGCTCGGTGATACGCGCGTACGTTGGATAGTCAGCCTCCCGAAACGAGGCCAGCGTTCGGTCCGAGAAGACGACCCCCCAACCGTAGGTGGCGCCTGCTGGGTTACGCTCGAGAATGGTGATCTCGGCGTCGGGTCGCGCTTTCTTCAGCAGCACTCCGCAATACATGCCCGCTGGTCCAGCGCCTAGAATGACAACCTTCACGCGCAACTCTTTTCGTAGGTGACAGACTCGGCCCGGTCTATCGGTCAGCCAGCGAGGACGGCGGCGAGATGAACCAGTTGGTCGGGATACGCCACCACCGGACAGAGCACCAGATCATCACAGCCAGCCTCCGCGTATCCTCGCACAAATTGTGCGACCGATTGCGGCGTTGTCAGCAGGTCCGCGACGATACGCTCGACATATGATCCAGTGAAGGCATAGTACTCGCGCATGTAGGCGATTCCCGCAGCAATGGTCGCGTCATCGCCAAACGCAAAGTAACCTTGTCCCCATAAACGCGGTTTCCCTGGACGGCCAGCATCGGCCCAGGCAGCGCGCGCTTTATCGGCGGCACGGGCAAAGGCGCGTGGTGGTCCGCCGCCATGGACGTAGCCGTCGGCATACCGGGCCACACGAGCAAACGTGATATCGCTTCCACCGCCCACCAGCACGTCTGGCGTTGGAGACACACCAAGAGGCATCGCCATTGGCCGCTTTTCCCACAGATCGCGAATCGAGGCCAACTGCTCAGCCAGGCGCCGCCCACGAGTACTGTAGTCGACTCCGGCGGCCTCGTAATCATCTTTGCGCGCGCCAACCGCTACGCCAAGTGTGAGGCGGCCTCCTGAGAGCGCATGCACCGAGAGCGACTGCCGCGCCAACAACGCTGTGTTACGCAGAGGGCTGATGACAATCATCGTGACAAGCCGGATACTCGATGTGACTGCCGATGCAGTCGCCAACGCTGCCAGAGGATCATAGCCATCATAGGCGACGCGATCCAGCACGCCAAGGCTACCCAGTCCTTGCGCCTCGGCGCTCTGCGCCCAGTCAACGATGAGTTTCCCGCTTACACCAGGAAACGTCGTGGGCAGCCCAACACCTACGCGCATCATCACGCATCCTCTCCGTTGAGGCAAGCAATCATTGCCGGTGGATCATCTCGTCGGCCAAGCGGTCCGCAGATGCATTCAACGTAACACAAATAGCAAGTCCGCTGACGATGGGAATCGTCTTATCAAGACACAGCACATTCCTACCCTGCTCGGAGCGCCTGTGCCTGCGCTTTGTCGGCGCGGGCCGTGGCATGCCCAGCGGCGGTTGTCGCCTCAGCAGCTTTTGCCGCCGCCGTTGCGTTCCACGCGCGATTGAAATCGCCCCAGGCCGCTGGATCAAAGGTGCGAATGCGCCAGCGCCACGACGCGCAACGCGTAACACATTCTTCTATCACGGCCTGGCGCCACGCCATATAGCCAGCCTCACCGTGCGCTGAGGTCGCCACTAGCAACGCTGTGGCGTCGAGCAGCGCAATTTGTAGATGTTCGGCGCGCTCGCCCATCTCCGCAAAGTGGCTCGCGTCACCGTGCATCACGAGAGCGCCATTGCGGGCCGCATGCTCGCCAAATGACTCTATCCAGTCGGTTAGGAGTGTCTCCCACGCAAGTGATGCACGCTCGATAGCAGTCCGCGCCTCGGTGAGAACACGACCGGCGGCAGTTCCCGCGACTGCGGGACGACTGTTTGTTCGGCGGGTGCGTCGCAATGAAGCGAGTCCATGGTCTACCGCGTCAACCGCGTCAAGCATCGCCTGCCGGGTAGCAGTCGCGGCAGCGGCGCGCGCCTGCATATCGTCCAGCTGACGCTCGCGCTCGCGCTCATGCGCCGATGCCAGGTTGTCCAAAAGGCTTTCGAGGGCGGATCGATCAACCACTTGAACACCAAGTTGCGCTGCTGCCTTGGTGGCTTGTTGGGTCGCGGGCGCCGTTGAGAACACCATCCTGGTCACTGAGCGTTGCTCCGGCGCTAGATGTGCGGCGGCCTGACGTAGAGTCGCTTCATCGAGAGCCTGCTCCGTTGGACGGACCGCCGCGGCGACCAGCTTCCCTGTTGCTGATTCCCCTTGCCAGACTCCAAGCGCTCCAACACTTCGCCGCGATTCTACGATAATCCCCTGGTTCGAGAGCAGCCAGTCCATCGCTGTGAGCCAGATCTCCTGCGGGAGTGCCTCAAGATGACGCACGGTCAGTATATCGTTAGCTGCCAGCGCCTTTGCCTCCTCATGCGGGATGGCCAGGCGGTCAACCGTTAGCCCGCACTTCGTGCAGGTGGCCTGCTCTGGCTCATCGCAGAGGCCACATCGCCATGCGCCACAACGCCTACATGCCATCGCGCACTCAGCGCAAAGCGCATGCCCCGCATCGCAGACATAGCCGGTTTGCAGGTTCATCCCGCAGACACAGCAACCTGGCAGAATTACATGTTGCCGTCCCAGGTCCACGCGAACCAGCAGCTCCGCGTGTCCCTTGGGTGGGTATAGCACGACTTGTGCGAGATTCGACGTTATGAAACAGGCGCTTTCCAGTTGCGCCTCAACGTCCACCGCATAAACCTCGGAGAGCGCGGAGAGTTCGCGTTTCCTGCCAACCTTGGTGGCTCGCGCGGTTTCTGGTGACTCGCGTTGAAGCCGATCAAACGTGGTGGCGACTTCTTCCAGCCGTCGACGATATTCATCAAGCGATCGCTGCCGTAGGAAAACACCCGTCGCCGCCAAGGGCTCGCCTAGAATCCGCTTAGCAAAAGTACGAGCATGCGCCAATTGCGGCTCGTAGTCCGTGGGAACACTATCCGGCTGAGCGGATGCCAGCACCCTATCTGATAGCACCGGCACTGGCCGTCCCGACGCGATCTCCACTGCCTGCCGCATCCACACATCCTGGCGTCCCTGGCG
>JAICKD010000865.1 GCA_025928125.1 Ktedonobacterales bacterium | reverse complement strand
CTGCAGGATGAATCGCGCCAGCAACGCCGCGCCCACCGCCAGCGCCGCCGCGATCAACGCCTGACGCCACGCCGCCCGCAACAGGTTACTGTCGCCCTTGCCCATCGCGGGTGAGGCGGCCTCGGTTGTCTGAGCCATAGCAGAACTCCCGCATCTATTGCTTGATCTGGCACGCGACGTGCCTGAGTAATAGCTCTTGCGCAAATAGTACGGCGCTCGCCGCAATCGCGCCAGAAGCCTTACTGGCGCCTCGCTGGCACATGGATTGCAAGACGTATCCGATAAAGAATACGCGCCCAGGTTGCGGATACTGGCGTTGTAATGAGGAGCGATGCGTTTGGATGAGAGGAATGGAGCGATACTATCGGCGTCAGAGGAGGCGAGGCTCCAGACCGTCTGGCAGCGTGAAGATCCGGCGATCCAGCGGTTGGGCGTCAACCCGCCCGGCTCGCACTGGTCACAGCAGAACACGCAGCCCCTTAGCCCGCGCTGGTCACCTCAGCGCCGTCGCCAATTGGCCGCCAAACAGGCCGCGCTGATCGCAGGACGAGAGCAGCGCGCGCTAGGGCTGGGCGCGGGGATAGGCGCACTGCTGGCTGTAGCGGCGCTTGCCCTGGTGCTACTGGTCGCCGCTGCCAGTGGCTGGCTGCCAGGCAGCACACCACCTTCATCCGATTCGGCGCTGCCGCCTATTCCCGCGCAGCCCGCGCGGCATACCGTTAACCCGGCGGCAACGAACATTCCCACGTCAACCGCTCTGCCGACGACGACCGCGCAACCCACCGCGACCACCTGGCCGACGGCGACGGATGAGCCGACCGCGACTGTTCGACCTACCGCGACAGCGACGCCGCAATCCACGCCATCGGGGCAACCGCCCGCACCACCGAATCCACCTCCAGCGCCATAACGCTCATGAGCGCACCGATTCTCTGGCTCACCGCACTCTACGATCTCTTCGAGAGCCGCCGCGTCGTCCTCCAAGCGCGCAAGGCGCTGCATGAATGGGATTCGCTCTCGACGATCAAATGGGTGATAATAGAATACAGGAGAGCATGGCAATTGCACACGAAGCCATTTTGAAGAACTGGAGGACTCTATGACAGCGCCCATGTTAGATCGTGAAGCAATCCTGCGCATTGTGCGGCAGTGGAGCATCAATGAACAAATTGCGCTTGCCGATGCCATCCTGGCTGACGCGCGGGCCTCATCTCAGCCAGTGTTTCAGCCGCCTGCTGTACCATCGGCGGCGTTACGCGGCATCCTCTCGAATGGCCAACCCGCGCCCTCGGATGATGATGTAGCGCGCATATTAGACGAGGAGCGGATGAAGAAATATGGCGGCTGATGCATCCTCCACGCCGCCAGCGCCGCGTGTTCTGCGCGTCTTGCTCGACACCAATGTTGTGCTGGACTGGTTGCTCGACCGCAAACCCTGGTCTGATGATGCATTGCCGCTCTGGCAGGCGCGCGACACGGGGCGACTCATCACCTATATTTCAGCGTCAGCGGTAACTGATATCTTCTACATTGCCCGGCGCCAGATCGGTACCACCGCCGCGCTGGCGAGTATCGACCAGAGTT
>JAICKD010000539.1 GCA_025928125.1 Ktedonobacterales bacterium | reverse complement strand
TGCCCTTGCTCGATGTCCTGCTCACGTTTGGCAGCACGATTCCGGTGGGCGGCGACGGCAGCAGCGTCACCTACGTCTCGCTCCGCACCGCGACGGACCCCAGCCATCTGACCCACCTTCAGCTGGCGCAGCCCACGGAAACGACCGTGACGGCGAACGGTATCTTCGTCTCTGAAAGCGCCAGCCACGGCAATGCCGCGGGCCACATCATTCCAACGTCGATCTGGACGTACATCACCAATAGCACGATTGCGCCCGACGGCTGGCAGGCCACCTTTGGCAATCCGCTGACCGAGGCGCTGACGACGACGGCCACGATCAACGGCGCTTCGCACCATCTGCTGGTGCAGGCGTTCGCCCTGGCCACCGTCGCCGTCGATCTGGACGCCAACGACGCGAACGGTCAGCCGACGGGCAGCATTCTGCCGCTGGGCCGCGACTATCTCGAAACGCTTGGGCCGCCATCGGTGGTCGTGCCGACGGGAACGAACGTCTGGCTGACCGGCGCTGCCGCGATTGTCGACACGCCGGGAGGCAGCGCCGCCAGCGTCCACCTGGGCCAGAACTCTCCGCTGGCCCTCAGCGGGCAGTCGCAGTGGCTCGGTGGCGCGCTGTGGTACGCGACGAGCTGGAAATCGCTGAAGCTGAGCGGCAGCGGCTGGGCGCCAGCCAGCCTGGTGACAATGACGCCTCCGGCCAAAGGCGCGGCGGCCTGGGCAGGGTTCGATGCGCTCTCGCCAGATGTCGCCAAATATCTGGCCAGCTTCGGCAAGAACGTCAGCTCGGTGGTCTTCGACATGACGCGCAACCAGTATTACAGCTACAACGAGACGACGCCGTTCGTCCTCGCCAGCTCGTCCAAGGTCTCGCTGTTGGTCTCCTATCTGCTCTGGCTGGAGTCGCAGGGGCGCGGCCCAAACGCCTCGGAGAACCTCACGCTGACGAATATGATCGAGCACTCGGATAATAACGCGGCCCAACTGATCTTTGACCGGCTGGGCGGCTCCGGCGGGCAAGCGGCCTTCTATAAGAAGATTGGCGTGACGGGCTACGTTGCGAACCCTTACGGCTGGGGCTGGGCAAGCCTGCCGCCGCTGGGCCAGATGCAGGTGCTGACGCTGCTGCAAGAGGGCAAGGTGCTGACGGCGCATGACCGGGCCTATGCGCTCAACCTGATGAACCATATCGAGCCGGACCAGCATATGGGCGTGGGCGAGACACTGCCGCCGGGGGCGACGGTGGCGATGAAGGATGGCTGGGTACCCGCGCCGGATGGCCTCTGGGCGATCAATACGTCGGGCATCGTGACGGCGGGCAACGAGATGTATATCATCGTGGTCTACACGGCGCACCAGAGCGACTATGAGGGCGCGTGGAACATCACCCGCCATGTCTGCAAGTCGGTTGGCCAGTTGTTGACGCAGGGGTGAGCTCGGCCCCCTCCCCTAACCCCTCCCCCCTGCGGGGAGAGGGGGACCAGAGCGCGGGAACGCGAATGGCGGGACGAGACGCGGGCGGTTGAAATCGCGCCTGGATGGCCTGCGGCCACGAAACCCTCCTGCGCAGGTTCGGAGCGCTGCCTGGTGAAAGCGGGGCAACGCATGGTGGTGTAACACAAAAATGACTTGTCTCCGATAAGGGCGGAATCCGCATAGCATCTCCACGCACGACCGACAAGACGACACGAGAGGCGCGATACCAGGCTAAACGATGACCGCCAGGCATAGGCAATCTGGCGCCCCCTGGCAGCAGCGTAGCATAAACTGCGGATGGTTGCACGGGGTCGGACGGGGCCATATACGGAGATGCGCGGAGCGGTGGGCCAGGTTTGGTTCGCGGGGCGGCCCCCTCCCCAACCCCTCCCCCATGGGGAGAGGGGCTTCAGACTCTGCCTAATGGTCTACGCAGCTGGGCAGCTAGCATGCAACCCCTCCCAGCTTGTGGAAGGGTTTCCGGAGTCGCCCAAGGGGCCGAATCGGCGGGATAGTTCTGGTTCCCCTCTCCCTGTCGGGGGGTTATGGGAGGGGGCGCGACTTATGCTTCGGGCGGGCGTACCGTTGCGCGCGCGCGCGCGAGGTCTGGCCCAAAGAGGTCAAGCAGCGCCTCGCGGATACGGTCCAGCCCGGCGGAGCGCAGCATGTAGACAGGGACGCCCGCCTGCTGGGCAGCGTCGATGCGGTCGGGCTGCTTGCGATACATGTTCTTCAGCACCAGAATGGCATCGGCCTCCTGCTCGCTGCGGCTGATGACCGCGGGCAGGCCCATCTCGCGGATCGCCTGCTCCAACCGGACGCGGCTGACGCCGAAGGGATAGATGCGCCGCTTGCGAAAGACGCCCGCCTCAGGCGTCGCCAATGCCACGCCAGGCGCATCATCCTCAAACAGCGCCGCCGAGCGCGCCAGCTCGGGGTCGAGCCAGCCAGAGTCATCTTCGGCCGTGGAGATGTCGCCATTGTCGTCGCGTGGCTGGGGCGAACGCGCGCCACGATCAGCGCCACGATCAGCGCCACGATCACGGCGCTCGTCCCACCAGGGCGCGCGCGGGGCGACACCAGCCAGGGGGCCGCGTGGCCGCCTCCGGGCGCCGACATCTTCACGCACCATCGGCGCCTCACGCAGTGGCAACCCTACCGCGTCGTTGCGGGCGGCGCGTGGGGCATGCTCGGTCCAAGTGCGCAACGAGCCATCGGGCAGGCGCTCGCGCATCTCGCGCTGGGGCGATTCGCCGCGCAGGATGTCATCCACCGCTCCGGCCACGTCACGGTGGACGCCGACCAGATTGCGCTCCTCCTGCTCGACCAACACGTCGAAGGTGGGGGGAGCTTTACGCTCGACCACCGTCTTCTGCGTCCCCCGCCGCCGCGCCTCCTCATCCCCCAAGGTTACCGTCTGCGTCCCCCCCACCAGATCCGAGAGCGTCGGGTTCACCACCAGGTTGTCCAGCGTCCGCCCATGCGCCGTCCCCACCAGTTGCACCCCCCGCTCGGCAATCGTGCGGGCCGCGGACGCCTCGAGCTCGGTGCCGATCTCATCGATGATGATCACCTCGGGCATGTGGTTCTCCACCGCCTCGATCATCACCTGATGCTGCTCGGCCGGCCGCACGACCTGCATGCGTCTGGCCCGGCCAATGCCCGGATGGGGAATGTCCCCGTCGCCGGCGATCTCGTTGGAGGTGTCCACCACCACCACTCGCTTGCCCAGCTCATCGGCTAAGACCCGCGCCGCCTCGCGCAGCAGCGTCG
>JAICKD010000419.1 GCA_025928125.1 Ktedonobacterales bacterium | reverse complement strand
CGTAGCCGTTGGGCGCGAACGAGCCGACCGGCATCGCTTTGGGATGGCGTCCCATGCGGATGTTCTGCCAGGGGAAATCGCCCCGCCAGGTATTCGCCATCAGCTTGCCGCCGGGCATGAACTCGTCGCCCCAGGGATAGACCTTGCCTTCCAGCCCACCGCGCGCGGCAAACTCCCATTCCGCCTCAGTTGGCAGTTCCTTGCCAGCCCAGGCGGCATAGGCCGCGGCGTCTTCAAAGGCGACGTGGACCACGGGATGCTTCTCGCGCCCTTTGATCGCGCTGCCCGGACCGTACGGATGCCGCCAGTCGGCCCCCGGCACGTAAGCCCACCACTGCGATGGATCGTTCAGGTTCACGGGTCCATCAGGCTGGTGGAAGACCAGCGATCCCGGCACTAGCAGCTCAGGCGCCGCCCCTGGATAGTCCGCGGGGTTCAGCGGGCGCTCGGCCACGGTGACATATTTGGTCTCGTGGACGAAGCGCGCGAACCGCTCGTTCGTCACGGCGTAGGCGTCCATCCAGAAGCCGTCAACGGTGGCGTGATGGACGGGAGCCTCGTCGGGGTAAAAGTCGCTCGATCCCATCTGGAATGCGCCGCCTGGTATCCAGACCATGCCCGCATCCGGCGCGGCAGGTACGGTTGTGTTTGTCATCTCCTGTTGTGGTGTCATCGTGGGTTCCTTCTGACATCTTGAGAATGGGCCGCGAATGCGCTTCCAGTCGGGCGCTATTGCAGCGCGGTATTCGCGATCAGGACGGCGAGTAGAAGCGATCGAGATGGAGCGAGCCCAGCGCCAGGCCACTCCGTATGCGTAGATAGCCAAGCGCGGCGGCAAAGAGTCCAATAACCGGAACAGCTACGCCAGCGCTGGTCATTGGCAAGATAAGCAGCGAGACGGCAAAGGCGATGGCTACTGTCCCCACAAACAGGCACGCGCGCGCCGGTGGCAACGCATAGCGTGGGGTGGCGCCTCGATTCGCGGGCAGCTCCCGGCCAGACCGGATGCCGGTGTAGACCTCGGCGATGCCCATCACACCAGCCCAGGCAATCACTGGGATCTCGGCGGCGTGGATGTTGTGCGGCGCTGTGCGTATGTCGGAGAGGCTGATCGCCGCGACGGTCACGCCGACGAAGCCTTCCGCCAGCAAGACCACGCCACACAGCCCCAGCCCCACCGCGATCCCGCCGGTGAGCGCGACGATGCCATCGACGAGGATGTACGCGCCGAGGGCCGCTATCACTGAAGTCATCGAGATATGCGATTGCGGGAGCACGATCAGGGCGATGGTTATGGCGGCCATCCCGCGTACCATCGCCACCCACCACGCGTGCGTTAAGGCGATCATGGCTCATCCCTCTCCATGGGCTTTGATGAGCGCCGATCAAAATGGAGCGGTTATCCGTGCCTGGCGACCGCGCGGGCGGCTACCTGGCTGGCATGCGGCAAGTGTAGTCTGTGCGTCATGCGTGTGGATGCAAGTGAGTGTAGGAGGAGCGGAGTACCCGTGCATGGTCCAAAGGTTGCAACTCTTGGCGCGACCTCAATACCCCTGATGGCGCGCGTTGCCATGTCATGGCTGAAGGTTCCCTGACTGGATGACGCGCTTATGAAAATCAACGCCGCAATACGGATGCATCCTTTAGCGGATTTCGTGAGGCAATGGCATGATGCATGCTGAAGGGGGAGCCGGGATGAGGGAGTTCAAGAACGTGAGGAGCGAGCTTCGTGATGTGATGTAAAGAAGGGCAAACGCCATGGTCACCAATGCTATGGTCAACGACGATGCTGTAACGATCATGCAGCAAGACCCCATTCAACTCGTTCAAGCAAAAGTGCCGCTCGACTCGGCCGCGGATACATTCGCGACCCGGGATGCCTGGGGCCGCATACCGATCGCCATCGTACCGACCAGACTGAGCCACATCCGCAATGACCATATGATCGCGGCGATTGCCATCGCGATCCTGGCGGTGCTGGCGCAGACGGCGCTCTCGACCTGGTGGATAGTGCCGGTGATCATCCCATTCGCCCTCGCGCTCGTTGTCTACGCGCTCTGGAGCTCCTTCTTCGTCTCCATCCCTGAAGGCGCGGCAGGACTGCTGAGCTGGGGTGGCAAATACCTGCGCACCATCAATAGCGGCATGCATATGGTCCCACCGTGGGTGGTCGTCTCGCACCTGGTGACCCTGCGCGAGATCCCTTTCGATATCCCTGTGGTTGAGGCCCAGACGAAAGACAATGTCCGTGTAACAGTCACCTCACTCTGCACCTTCGCGATCAACGATCCCTATCGTTTCGTCTACGCGATTCCCGCCGACGACTTCAGTCAGGTGTTGCACGCCTCCTGTCAGGAGGAACTGCGTGGGCTGATTCGCCAGGTCCGCGCCGAAGAGGTCGTTGACCTCGTGCGGGCGGAGCGCGAAAACCTTGCCGACGCCATCAGTGCGGATGTGGCGCAGTATGGCATCGAGATCGTGAAGATGAAGGTGACCTACGTCCAGCTGCCGGAAGAGTTCCTGCGACTGCAGGAGCAGCGGCAACTGGCGCTGTGGCAGCGTGAGGAGCAGGCCGATTCGCATACGCTCGCGCGGAAACAGCAGGAGCATATCCACCTGCTCGCTCGCCAGGAATTGACTGCGCGCCTCGACCGCGACCGCGATGCGCTCCAGTTGCAAGTCCAGCAGGCAGAGGCCCTCAAGCAGGTCTCGAAGCTCGAGGCGGAGGCGGAGGAGTTGCGGATGGCAAAGCTCGATGAACGCCTGCGCACCTTCCCGCGCGCCGCGAAGTACGATCAGGAAGTAGCGCGCCGGGCGTCTCACGCTCCGTCTACGCCCGCGAGCAACAGCTTTCCGCGGATTCAGAACACCACCGTCGACTCCGACACTGACCCTGGCTCCAGCGACATCGCCCATCCGTTCGCGGCGCCGAATGCGCTCCAGCATCCCGCGCTGCGCTCCCTGGGCGCCAGGAACATCTCAGGCTAGCGGCCAGAGGCATGGACGGATGGCCAAGAACACCTAACAAAACCGTCAGACCCTAGTGGCCACGATGGGAATAGGCCAGCTTCGCGGCATGAATGCCGCGGCTAAGAACGGGGTTTGATTAGGAACGCTAAGGCTGGCGAGTTAGCCAGAAAGGAAGCTGGAGATGGAGAGACAGCGCCGCTACCTGGCGTGGTTATGCGCGGTTGTCGCCGCCACCGCGCTGATGTTCGCCGGGATGCGCGGCGCGCAGGTCGGGTTGGATGCGTTGAGGCAGCTCACGCTCTTCAAAGTGGCGCCATTCGCGACGGATATAGGCGACACGCTCGTGCTGGCAGGCATTGCGATTCTGGCGGGAACATGCGCCATCCTCATCGCTCCGCGGCGCGTATCCATTGTCTATCGCATTGTCTCCGATAAGCACGAGAAGGGGATCGAAGTCCGCGACGTTCAGCCGGGTCTCTCTAACATTCACTTCATGCGGATCGACACGCGCGCGCCTGCGCATGGGGGCCAACCGGCCTTCCACGACCAGAGCGCTCGCGGTAAACGCCCGGCATAAGAAATCGCGACCGGGTGATCAGGCGTCGCCGGTCTTTGGCAGAAGCCGCGCGAGCCACTCCGGCTTGCCCGCAAGATACGCTCCCAGCGCCAGGATTAGCCCAGCAAACAAGCCGACGACGAGCGTTCCCAGCAGGTTGGCCCGCACCAGTTCCGCCAACGAAGCCACGATCTCGCGCGCCGGGCTTGCCGTTACCGCAGTGGGGACGTTGCCCAGGACGAGTTGCGCCACCAGCATCGCCACGAGGAAGAGCGCGGCCGTCACGCCTCCCAGCAACAGCAGCGTTCGCCACCGGTCCGCCGCGAGCCAGAGCGTGAGTATCGCGAGAGCGAGCGTCACGAGTGGCAGGATGACTCGCAGCGCGTCCAGCAGGGAGACGACGCGCTGTGCCGTCTTGAGGGTATCGCTCTGCGCCAGCGTGATGACGCCAAAATCAGGCGCAAGCTGGACGCCTAGCGCCTGCGCAAGCTTCTGCCGCGCCTGT
>JAICKD010000683.1 GCA_025928125.1 Ktedonobacterales bacterium | reverse complement strand
GCCCTCGCGCAGCAGGATGGCGATTTCGACGCCCTCAGTATCGAGCAGATAGCTCGGCAGTCCGTCGTCCATGTCGGGGGTCGCTCCAGCTTCTTCGATATCGCGCTGGCGCAGGGTCGCCCAGATCACGCGCCCATCGGCCTCGCGCCGCACCGATGCCAGCACGCGCCCCCACAGCTTCATCTTCGGGTATGGCTTCAGGCGATACATCGGCTTGACGATTGACTCGGGTACCGCGCCGCAGCCCACCAGATAGGCGCCCGCCGTCAGTGTGCGCTCGGTGGTCGCGTCGAACTCGAACGAGCGCGTGTCGGTGATGATGCCCGCCAGCAGACACTGCGCGATATCCTGCGTAATCGTGGCGCCACGGTTGAGCAGGAAGAGCGTCAGCAGTTCGGCGGTTGCGGCGGAGGCGGAGTCGATGATATTGACGACGCCACAGCCAGTCGAGGTGGCGTGGTGATCGATGTTGACGATGCGCGCGCCATCGAAGAACGCTTTGTGGCGCTCATAGAGCGCGCCATAGCGAGACAGCTCGCCCGCATCAAGCGCGATGACCAGATCGAAGTCCTCGCCGGGTAGCTCGGTGACGACACGCTCGCGCCCCGGCAGGAAGGTGAAGTTGGCTGGCGCGGGATCGGCGCAGGCCACGACACACTGCTTGTCGTGGGATTCCAGCGCGAACGCCAGACCCAGCGCTGAGCCGAGCGCGTCGGGGTCGGGATTGTGGTGCGCGATGAGCAGGATGCGGCGCGCGTCCATCATCAGGCGCCATGCCGCCTCGGCAAGCTCGTTGGCGATTCCCGCCGCCAGAATGGCCGCCAGCGCCTCGCGTTCGCTCGTTGTATTCGTCTTGTCCGTTTTGTTCTTTGCCGCTGAGTCTTCCGACACCGCCACGCGCATCTCTCCTTCGCCCGACCCGCACTTCAAACATCTCTCAAGCATACACTATGAGGGCGAACGCTGTGATGCGTCGCCCCCGTTTGTTACGTCCCTATTACTGTATCAGCGCGTTCGCGCGCCGACGTTCAATCGGATTCCTCACGCTCGCTCTCGGCGCTTACGGGTACGGCAGACTCCTTCTCAACCTGCTTGAGCAGGTCCAGCACCCGCGCGCCACGGGCGATAGACTCATCGAGACGGAAAGAAATCTCAGGCACATGGCGAATGGTCAGCCGCTGCGCCAGCTCGCGCCGTAGGAATCCGTTGGCGGAATCGAGGCCGCGCATGGTCTCGCGCTGCTCCTCTGGGCTGCCCATAACACTTACAAAGACTTTCGCATAGCGGAGATCGTGCGACAACTCAACACCAGTGATGCTGGCAAAGCCGATACGCGGATCTTTCATGCGCGTGCGCATAAGGTCGCTCAACTCGCGGGTGATGGCCCCGCTCAGTTGGTCTTCGCGTCTGTAGTTCCGCATGCTTCACCTCCTTCGAGCAGGCGAACGCGCTCTGCGATCCCTGCCCGCCCATGGTCCGTTCAGCCACAGCGCCGTTGCCGGGTTGCCGCCAGCATACGCCACTGATACCCCCGAGACAAGTCCCCGGTACTCCGACCGGATATCCGCAATCGCTCTCCTGTACCCTATATTAAAGGACTCCCCTCACCCAGACGCAAGACATCTGGACAAGAGGAGTCCATGAGTCCCAGCGCGCCGACCGGGCGCTATGGGCAGTTTGGGCTATACCCGTACCTTGCTGAATGCCTCGATGATGTCGCCGACTTCCAGGGCATTGTAATCTTCGAGGATGATGCCGCACTCGTAGCCCTGAGCCACCTCGCGTACATCATCCTTGCCGCGCCGAATCGACTGAATCAGGCCGGTAAAGACCGTCTGGCCGCCGCGCTGCACCCGCACCTGCGACGAGCGGACGATCTTGCCATCGGTAATGCGACTGCCACCGATAATGACCTGACGCCCAACCTTGAAGAGCTGCATCACCTCCGCGTGGCCATCCACCTGCTCGCGATAGACCGGCTCCAGCAGACCCTTGAGGGCCGCCTCGATGTCCTCGACGAGCTTGTAAATGATGTTGTACGAGCGAATATCCACGCCCTGGATGCTGGCGAGCCGCTGCGCCGCCGGGTCCACCTTCACGTTGAAGGCGATGATGATGGCGCTGGACGCCGATGCCAGATAGACATCGGTCTCGCCGACATTGCCCACGGCATCCTGAATCAGCCGCACCTTGAGGTTTTCCTCGGCATGCTCCTCGCCGACACGGGTCAGCGCGTGCCGGATCGCCTCCGCCGACCCCTGCACATCCGACTTCACAAGCAGGTTGAGTTCCTTGATCTTGCCCTCACGCATCTGCATGTAGAGCGTATCCAGGGTGATGCTGTGGCCTGCCTGGCGGTCGGCCTCACGCCGTTTCTGGATGAGCGCGCGCGCGGCCTTCTCATCCGCCACCACCTCGAGCCGGTCGCCCGCGGCTGGCACTTCTGAGAGACCCAGAATGCTCACAGGCGTGCTGGGCGTCGCCTTGCGCGTCCGCTCGCCCTTGTCGTCGAACATCGCTCGGACACGCCCCGAGATCGTCCCGACCACAATCGTATCGCCCACCT
>JAICKD010000770.1 GCA_025928125.1 Ktedonobacterales bacterium | reverse complement strand
CTCGGATCCCGACGGCCAGCACGCGCGGGAGATCACGGCGGACCTGGGCAATCAGGCGGCCATCGGGACGATTGCGGAGGCGCTGGCAGATGCCGAGGTCGTTGTCTTCGCGATTCCCGGCGCTACGATGGCCGAGACCATCGCGGCGAACGCGCCTGCCCTCGCCAACAAGCTGGTGATCGACGCGGCGAACCGGATGGGCGAGCAAACCGCGAACAGCCTTGAGGACTTCCGCCGCCACACGCCCAGCGCTCGCTATGTCCGTGCATTCAATACGCTCGGTTGGGAGAACTTCGCCGATCCGCTGTTCGACGGCGTGGCCGCCGACCTCATCTATGCCGGGCCAGAGGCGGACCGTCCGCTGGTCGAGCAGTTGATCGCCGAGATTGGTCTGCATCCGGTCTGGCTGGGTGACGCCGATCAGGTCAGCACGGTCGATTCGCTGCTCCGCATCTGGTTCACGCTCGCGATTCAGCGCGGCATGGGACGCCACCTGGCGTTCAAAGTGTTAACACGCGGGCAGTAAACCTGGCGTTATCCGCCAGTTTGCTATCATGCGAGCGTATATGCTTCGGCGGACGTTAGCATGGGGCGGGTTCGCGGCCTGATGATGTTTTCTTATTTAGAAGGGACAGGTCTGGCGCCCCAGAGCGCGGGCGGTTGAAACCGCGCCTGAAGGGCCTCGCTTTGCTGCGCTCGCTCCGCCACAAAACCCGCCTGCGCGGGTTCGAGAGACCCACTCCGGCCCTGTCTCTCCTATTTTGCAAAACTGCATCAGGCCGCGGCTAATCCTCCACTCTTGACACAGTCTCCTGCTCGTCGCATGCTTGTGGCCGAGATATCCGTTTTCCGTGTCTATGATTGGGGGAGAACTGTGGCGCGCATTTTGGCGCTGTACGCCAGCCAGGATAAGCCGTTTGCTGACGCATGCATCAGCGCGGCGCGAACATATGACCCGAGCCTCACATTCGATGCTCACGATAGTGATGGGGCTTCCGCGCTTGATACCAGCACGCTCGCGCGCTACACAAAGGTGCTGGCGTTCATTTCCCCTGAGGCGCTGAATTCACCAGCGATCTCCAGAATACTCGAAGTGTGCGCCGCGCGTAGCGATAACCCATTGCTGCTGGTCATCATACGCCCCGTTGAGCTTCCGCCGTTCCTGGCGGCGCTTCCGAGCCTTAACGCTGAGACGCTCTCACCGCAGCAGATTGCCGAGCGCCTGTTTGAGTTGCTCGATGAGTTCGCAGATCGATCCGCAGCATATCCTGACGACGCCGACGATGGAGTAGCGATCCCGCCCGCTCGTGGGGTAGATGAGAGTCCATTCGACCAGCCCGCGCCTGAGATAACGGCTCCCTCGGCGGGATCATCCTCAAATGATTGGTGGGAGATCGAGGAAGAGCGTGAGTGGGAAGAGCCGCCCTCCGCGCCGCCACCGCCCGCGCCGGAGCCAGTCCCCGCGCCCGCGCCAGAGCAGCCCGCGGCCCAGCCACCCGCAGCGCCTCCGCCTCCGCCCGCGCCTGGCGGCGTGCCATCGCCTTCCGCGCCGCCAGTAGGGGCCGTCGGTGGCGAGGTAGACGCGCCCATCATTGTCCCACCCCGACGTTCGGGCGACCGCGCGCCTCAGGCTCAGGCGATGGAGACGTTGCAGTTCACGGCCTATCACCCCAACGAAGCGCCGGTCGAGACTCCGCAGACGTTGCTGGTCTACGCGCACCTCGGCCAGCAGCTCCAGCAGGTGCAGCGGGACGCCGGAACGTTCACCGAGCTGGGCAGCGCGCCCGCGACGGCGCAGGGTGCGGCGCAACGCAAGATCCCGCGCAATATCGAGATTACTGTCGAGCCGCACGTGGAGGGCGTCACCTTCTCGCCCGCGCAGGATAGCTTCATCTGGCGCGGCGAGTGGCATCGCTCGCTCTTCCGCTATACCGGGGCGAGCGCGCTGGCAGGTACGGTGCGGCGGGGGCGGATCGACATCTACGCCGAACGCATCTCGCCCATCTGCACGATTGAGGTCACGTTCTCGTTTCACACGGGCGTCCCGTCAACGGCGCTGGTTGTGCCGCATGGCATCAACGTCACCGCCAACGTCTTCGACCGGGTCTTCAT
>JAICKD010000693.1 GCA_025928125.1 Ktedonobacterales bacterium | reverse complement strand
TCTCGTCGTCGGTCAGCTTCGCCGGGAGATACGCCGCCAGCATCGCCGCCTCGCGCTCTTCCTTCTCGGCCAGCTCGTCGCGTTTGGCGGTGCGGAAAAACTCGGCGGACTCGTGGCGCTGCTTGATGAGCTTATCGAGGATGGCCTGGCGCTCCTGCTCGCTCAGCTCGTGGCGCGAGCCGCTGACCTCTTCGTTTCGGAAGGCCGCCAGCGCCATGCGAATCGTATCCATCCGCACCTGATCGCGCTGGCGTGTCGCCTCTTTGAGGTCGTCGCGCAACCGCTCCTCGACCGAAGCACGCGGCGTTGCGTCGCTCATACCCGTTGCTGCCTTCCTCGAAACCACTCTCCATACACGATACAGCGCAATGCTACCCGATGGCACCCACAGGCGCCACCACATACGCGGGTCCAGCGCCAGGGGCAAACCCGGACGGCGACGGCGTCACGTTGGGCGCAACGCTCGGTGTTGTCGCCGGAGCCGCCGTGTTGGTGGGTACGGTCGGCGTGTTGTCCAGTTGCGGCGTGGGTCGGCTGAGCATGAAGTAGAGAAACGCGACGCCTACGCCCAGCAAAAACATACCAGCAATAATGCCAGCGCTTCGGCCAAAGGTAAACTCGCCTTGTTCCGGCTCGGGCGCCATGGGCCTTCTGCCGCCAGCGCCAGCGCGCGCGGCGCGTGGGTCGCGCGGATCGCGCATGGGTGGGCGACCGCGTGGCTCATCGCCCCAGAGACCTCCGCCCTGTTGCGGCGGTCGACGCCCGGAGCCGGAGTAGCCCGGACCACCAGCGCCGCCGCGCCCGCGTGACGGCCCATCCCAATCGTCGCGCACCGGCGGACGCCCGCCCCGCATCGAGCGATCACTGCGATCACCGGAGCGGTCTGGCGGACCGCCACGGCTGCCGCGCGGGTCATCCCAGCCGCCGCGATTGGAGCTACCAGCGGAGCTACCAGCGCGCCCGCCCCGGTTATACGAACCGCCGCGTCCGCCGTTATCCCGATCATCCGCGTCGCGCCGTGGATAACGCGACCCATCGCGTGACGAACGGTCCCATCCGCTTGAACCGCCGTCGCGCGAGCCTGCCCGGCTCTGACGCGGATCATCATCCATATGTCTGTTTCGTGGAGACCGCCCCTGATCCCGGCGACCATCATCATCCCAACGGCCTGATCCCATTCCCCTCTGTCTCCCACGCTGGATGTCGCGCGCGACGGCTCCTCGCCCCCGCACCAATCGGCGAACACATACAACGTCCGAGGGTGATCCTCACCCTGTTGCGTACCCAGCCGAGTGTATCATATTCAGCCATTGATAGTACAACGGCGTAGTGCATCCGGGCTGCAATGCGCACAGGACGCCAACACGCGACCGGACACAGCGGCCGCGATGCGCAGGCAAGCACAGGACATCAAAAGCGGTCAGTCGCCGCTATTCGTGGTCGGGATCGCGCTCTGGCTCCCGTTGCGGCTCGCGTTGTGGCGAAAGCCCCGACCCCTGAAGGCCGACCAGACCGCCGAGCAGCGTGGACCCAGACTCATCGTTCGAGATGGGTGTGCGTTCCAACTCCTCACGGAGCGTCGTAACCTGCGTTCCAAGGGCGTCCGGCCCCACGCCCGCGCCCGAGAGCACCAGCCCGGCGAAGCCCAGCCGCGCGAGAATCGGAACGCTATGCGCCTCCGGGACGCCATCCAGCGTCGCCAGCACCGGGAAGCGGAGTGATTCCACCGCGAACTTGAGCCGGGTGTAGTCCGCGACGGACATCTTCGCGATGGCGCTGGCGCTCAGGCCGACACGGAGCAGCGCCGCCTGCGCTGGCGCGAGGTTCTGCACGCGCAGCAGGAGCAGCGCCATATCATCGCGGGGCGTATCGAATGTCACCACGCGGTCGAAGTGGTCCAGATCCTCGAAGAGCATATGCGCCGACGCGCCCGCGCCGACCACCGCGAAGCCCGCGCCTGCGTCCCGTAGCTGCTTGAGCGTGCCGTAGCCGCCACTCTCGCCCTCGGCCAGCCCAATACCCAGCAGTGTCGTCCCGGCGTTAGTTGCCGCGACGAATGCGCTCAGGTCGCTCTTGGGCGTCCAGCCGGTGAAGAGCAGCGCATCGGCCCCCGCCTTCACCGCGGACTGCGCGGCGGCGGTATCTTTCGCGCCAACGCTCACCACAATCGCCGCCGGGCGCGGCTTCGACGCGGCGGACTGAGAGCGGCCAAAAAATCCAATGCCCGAGCTGGAAGATTGCCTTACCTGCTGGAGCTTATCAATCAGTTTGCCCATGTTCGTTGCATTCCTTCCTGCGCGTGACATAATCGCTCGCCACGCGCGCCGCGAAGCGCGGCTGGTGGTAGGACATCCGTGGCGCGCAGTGGCGCGCCAACGTGTCACCGTCATTCTACCAGCCGCAGACCCTCAACCGCTATGCGCCCGCTGGCACGGGAGCGTACGAAGAGGAAGGAACGCGATAGGCGCAGGTCAGGATACCTGGATCGTGAACTGCTCAGCGCGCGCGATGGCCG
>JAICKD010000293.1 GCA_025928125.1 Ktedonobacterales bacterium | reverse complement strand
GACGATCCGCCCCTGCCCGCTGGCGGTCATCACCGTCTCGTTGTAGGCGGGCATGCGCGACTTCGCCTCGATGTAGTTGTCGTTCTCATACGAGAGACAGCAGAGCAGCCGCCCGCAGACTCCCGAAATCTTGCTGGTGTTGAGTGGCAGCCCCTGCTCTTTGGCCATACGAATCGAGACGACGTTGAACTCCGTCAGCCAGGAGCTGCAGCAGAGCGTCTTGCCGCACATGCCCACGCCGCCGAGCAGCTTGGCATGGTCGCGCGCGCCAATCTGCCGCAGCTCGATGCGGGTGTGGAAGGTTGCCGCCAGGTCGCGTACCAGCGCCCGGAAGTCCACCCGCTCTTCCGCTGTGAAGTAGAAGGTCAGGCGGCTGCCGTCGAAAGTATATTCAGCCTCGGCTAGCTTCATCGGCAGGCCGTGCTGGGCGATACGCTGGGCGCAGCGGCGCAGCGCCTCTTTCTCGCGCCCCTTGAAGCTCAGCATCCGTCGTAAGTCATCCTCCTCGGCGAGGCGGAGAACCGGCTTCAGCTCAGCGCCGCCAAGCTCGGCAATCTCCACCTGCCGTGGCAGAATGACCACGCGACCGCATTCCAGCCCCTTCGCGCTTTCGACGATGACCCACTGGCCGATCTTCAATTGATAGCCCGCCGGGTCGTAGTAATAGACCCGCCCAGCGGGCCGGAAACGCACGCCGACCACCCGGTGAGTCGGCTCTGGCGCATCAACTGTCTGTGACATAAGCGTTATGCGTTCAATTCCTCGGTGAGCAGGATCGCCTCCGCCACGTCTTTCATCGGCTTGCGAGTATTCATGCTCAGCTTCTGAATGCGCCGGAAGGCTTCCTGTTCGCTTACGTTGTGTTTTTCCATCAGCACGCCCTTGGCGCGTTCGACCACTTTGCGGGTGGCGAGCGCCTCCTCCAGATCCTTCACTTTCGACTCGATGGTGCGGAACTCCTGGAAGCGAGCAAGCGCGATATTGATGGCTGCCTTGAGGTCACTTTGACGCCAGGGCTTGGTGACGTAGTGTACGACGCCCGCGGCGCGTGCGCGGTCGATCAGATCGTCCTCGCTGTATGCCGTGAGCAGGATTGTCGGCGCCAGTTTCTCGCGGGTGAGAATCTCGGCGGCGGCGATGCCATCCAGCTCGGGCATGCGAATATCCATGACGACGAGATCAGGGCGAAGCTCGCGCGCCAGATTGACGGCGCTCTGACCGTCGCCCACCTGGCCGACGACGAGATAACCCTGTTTCTCGAGTTCTTCTTTCAAGTCCATGCGGATGACGGCGTCATCTTCCGCGAGAATGATGCGTGTTGGCATGCCTCTCTCCCTCCGTGGTGTGGCGTCCTGGATGACCCAGTCTATAAAGTCCAGAGATGTCCAGGGATGTATCGCGCGGCCATCGCGCCAACTCAGCCACAACATCGGGGCAAAAACGGCAGGAATCCGTTTGCCGCAGTATAGCACATCAAGGCCGGGCGGCTCAGCCTCCGTCTTCACCGGCAGCGCTAGCTATCGAGTCTGTCGCCAGTTCAGGATGCGATGCTTGGCGCCTCTTGACAGATGGATACATGTCGGATTACTATAGCCATAGTGGTTATAGTCGAATGGGAAATATCGAACGGTCGAGGTATCGAATGACCAATCTTTCCGCCGCGCCGCCCGCGCCTGAGGATCTGTTGCCGCTGACGCCCGCGACGTTTCATATCTTGCTGGCGCTGGTGGGACAGGAGCGCCACGGGTACAGCATCATGCGCGAGGTCGAAGCGTATACGCGCGGCAAGCTTCGCCTTGGCGCGACTACGCTCTATCGCTCCATCAAACAGATGCTGGCGGCGCGCCTCATCGAAGAAATGGATGAGCGGCCCGACCCAGAGCTTGACGACGAGCGCCGCCGCTACTATCGCATCACGCCGTTCGGGCAGCGGGTGCTTCAGGCCGAGGCCAGTCGCCTGGCCGCGCTGGTGGCGTTGGCCCAGCAAAAAGGAGTCATCTCCGCTGGCGATATCCCCGGACTCGCGTTGAGAGGCGCCCTATGAGCCGTCCATCCGTGATGCCCGGCGGTGGCACGGCGCCGCTCCTGCTGGCAGTGACGTTGTGGGCGCACCGCAAGCTGCTCCTGATCCAGCCGCCAGCTTTTCGCCGCGAGTATGGCTTGTCTATCACGCAGGTATTCCGCCAGACCTGTCTCGATACCTACCGCTCCAATGGCGCGCCCGGCGTGATGCGGCTCTGGTTGCCAGCATGTGGAGATGTGCTCCTTGGCGCGCTGGCTGAGTACAGTGTGTTAATTTTGGGAACCTTGAAAGGATCGCCCCTCATGGTCCAGTATCGCCGGTCCGCCAGTTTCATCTTCGCTGCCTTTATTGCCTTTGTCATCGCGGGCATCGGCTTCCAAAAGTCAGGCGAATATATCATGCAGTCCTCGCTGCCAGACACCTATCCGGCCCTCTCCATCGCGTACAACGCGATGATGGTGGGCGCCGTGGTCGCGCTGCTGGCTGTCCTGGTTGGTGGCATCCCCATTGCGCTTGCCGCGCTCCGCTATGCGATAGCGCATCGGCGTGGCGATATCCTGGCGCGCTTCGCCGTGCCACCTATCGCGCTACTCGTCATCATCGCTGCCGGGTTCATTGTTATCTCCTACAACATCGGCGGCAATACCGCTGCGACGATTCATACCCCTGCGCGCTTCGCGGCCATTGGGTCGCTCGTTTTCCTCTTCATACTCGGCGCAATCGCCAGCGCCTATGCCGTCGTCGACGCCATCGCCCGTGCGGAGATCCCCGAGGGACTACTGCGGTTCGCGCTGCTTCCCGGCGTGGTGGCGACCATCGCGATGGTGGTGATGGTGCTGGCGCACCTCCTCTGGAGCTTTACCCTCTGGCAGCACGCGCCTGATATCTTCTGGGGCGATGATGGCCTTCTCGCCACCAGTACGCTGGTCGGGATGATTGTGCAAGTGGTGGTGATGGTGGTCGCGACTCTCGTTGCCATCCGCGCCCTCGCCCAGGGCTTCGCGGCCCGAAACGCCACGCCGCGCCTCGCGTAGCCGTTCGCTGGTAGCTCTCACTGTCTGATTGGCGTCTCCGCAATCGGGGACGCCAGGATTCGTGCGCCCTTTTTTCAGGAAAGGAAGCTTGCCGTATGCAACAAGACCAACAGACCAGCGTAGCCGAAGCCCTCAGCGCCATCAACGTTGGCAAGTCGCTGCTTTTTGGCCGCGAGCGGGTCGAGATCCTCAAGGATGTCCGTATGAAGGTCAATCACGGCGAATTCGCCGCTATCGTTGGCCCGTCTGGCTCGGGCAAATCGACGCTACTCGGTATCATTGCCGGGTTGGATACCCCTACCAGCGGCCAGGTGTTCATCGACGGGATCGACGTTACCCGCATGCGCGAGGCGCAGCTGGCGGGCGTCCGCAACCAGAAGATCGGTATGGTCTTTCAGGCGTTCAATCTCATCCCAACGCTGACCGCACTGGAGAACGTCGAGGCGCCGCTGGCCATCGGCAGGCATCCCGGCGACGCGACGAGCCAGGCGCGGGCGATGCTGACACTGGTAGGACTGGCTCATCGCTTCAAAAATCGGCCAAATCAGCTTTCCGGCGGCGAGCAGCAGCGGGTTGCCATTGCCCGCGCCCTCGTCACACGCCCCGCGATTGTCATCATGGACGAGCCAACCGGCAATCTGGACCGCGCCAACAGCGAGAACGTGCTCCAGATGATTCGCGAGGTCCAGCGCGAGACGGGGACGACGTTCATCATCGCGACGCACGACGCGACGGTGGCCGAGGCGGCGCAGCGCACGATTCACCTGCTGGATGGGACGGTGGCGGCATGAGGCCTCGCATGTACTGGCGCTACGCCATGCGCTCGCTGGGGCGCGGCGGCCAGCAGACGCTCTTCGCGATCTTCTGCGTGGCGGTGGGTGTGATGGTGATTGTCGCTCTACAGCTGGTTGGCCTGATGGTCAATGCGGCATTGACGGGCAACATGCGCGCATTCAACGGCGGTGATCTGGCGGCGCATTCCGAGACCGGCATCGGTGAGGGGCAACTGGCCTACTTCGCACAGCTTCAGTCCGAGGGAACCATCACCGCCTATTCACCCGCGATCATCGACGAAGCGACAACGCCTTCCGGCGGCGGCTTGCAGCGCGTGAGCTTCTGGGCCGTCGATCCCGCTACCTTCCCGCTGGCCGGAACGATGCCGGTCATCACGCCCAGTGGCGACGATACCGCGAACCTCTTGCAGCGACAGGGAAGCGCTGTGGCGACGGATTCGTTGATGGAGCGACTACACCTCCATCTTGGCGATAGGCTACCGCTGACGATCAGCTCAGGCCGGGCTGGAAGCGTTACGATCACGGGTGAGATTGCCACGTCAGGCGTGATTAGCGACCGCGCCGACCTGCTGATGTCGAGGGAGACCTACGCCAGCTTTGCCAACCTGACCGGAGGCCCGGCAGGCTATGGCTGGGTCTTCGTCAATGTGCCTGGGCATAGCGACACTGCGGCGGCGCGGGTGGCGAAACAGGTACACCAGCAATTTCCCGATCTGGAGACCACGACGGTTCCGCAGGCGCAGCAGCAGGCGCATTCCGAGATTGACGGCATACGGACGTTCCTGCGCATCATCGGCCTGCTGGCGCTGCTCATCGGCGGGGTGGGCATCATCAATACGATGCAGGTGCTGCTGCGGCGACGGTTGCTCGAAATCGCGATGCTCAAGACGCAGGGCTATCGCCCCCGCCACCTGTTGCTGATGTTCGGCATCGAGGCGCTGCTGCTTGGGATTGTTGGCGGCAGCGTGGGCGCGCTGCTGGGCATCGGGCTGAGCTTTCTGGTCCAGGCGCTGGTCGAGCGCGCCTTCTTTCTCACTATTCCAACCATCATCGACCCACTGACGGTCGCCTCTGGCGTTGCCATTGGAGTCGTCACGACGCTGATCTTTGGCCTGCTGCCGATTGTCCGTACCAGCGCCGTACGCCCATTGGCTGTCCTGCGCGAGATGGGGACGGAGGGCGCGCGCGCCAGCCGAATGGCGACTGTCGGCTTGCTGCTGCTGCTCGGCGCACTCTTCTTCCTGCTGGCGCTGGGTATTCTGGGCAATCTGATGGTGGCTCTGGCGGTCGTGCTGGGGGCAGGCCTCGCGCTTGGGCTGCTGACTGCGTTCTTCTCGCTCGTCGCGGGTGTCATCAGCCACTGGCCGACGCCTGATCTGCGCCGTGGCGTATCGCTGCTGGCGCTCGTTCCGTTCCTGATGATTGGTCTGCTGCTCCTGCG
>JAICKD010000856.1 GCA_025928125.1 Ktedonobacterales bacterium | reverse complement strand
GACCTCGAAGCCCGCCAGCGACGATTGCGAATGCCCCCTTCAGCCGACTACAAAGACTACGAACTTGACCTTCGCAATAAGAGCAACGAACTCGACCGTGACCGAAGCAAATTGCTCCACGCACTGCGGCTGCTAAACATTCCCTGGGGGGAACTAAGCCATGTGCGCAACAGCGTGCAAGGTACCTTCCACGAGAACTGGCGGGTGCAGTGGCAGCCCGAGTTTGCCGTCGCCATCATCGAGGCCAACGTCTGGGGCAACACTATCGAGTCCGCCGCGACCGCTTCTGTACGCGATGCCGCCGCCAAAGCGGATCACCTGGCCGAGCTGACCGAGCTTTTAGATCGCGCGATGCTGGCCGACCTGCCCGACGCGGTGGATGACCTGCTCGTGCATATTCAGGAGCGGGCAGCGGTCTCCGCTGACGTGCGCCGCCTGATGGACGCGATGCCGCCGCTTGCCAGGGTGGCTCGTTACGGCGATGTGCGCGGCGCGCGGGCCGAGCGGGTGCTCCCGGTCGTGGACAACCTGTATGCCCGCATCGTCGTCGGCTTGCCGATGGCCTGCGCCTCGCTGGACGATGACGCCGCCAACGAGATGGTCGAGAGCATCGAGCGCGCGCAGCAGGCGATAGATACCTTGCAGCACGACGATCTGCGCCTGGCGTGGCAAGGGGCGCTACGTGCCGTGATGGAACGTGATGGCATCCATGGGCTGGTGCGTGGCCGCTGCTGCCGGTTGCTGCTGGAAAAAGGCGCAGTGGACGAAGAGGAGCTACGCCGCCTTGCTGGGCTGACGCTCTCGTCCGCGGTCCCCGCGCCGGAGGCCGCCGCCTGGGTGGCGGGCGTCTTGCGCGGCGGCGCGCAGATGATGATGGTGCAGGATGGCCTCTGGCTGGCGCTGGATGGCTGGCTGGCCGTGCTCGACGGCGAGACGTTCGTGGCGCTCTTGCCGCTCTTGCGACGCGCCTTCGCCGACTTCGAGGCGCCCGCCCGCCGGACGATGGGCGAGAAAGTGAAGGATCTTCACCATGTCGCTGCCGCTGTGGCTAGCGAGACGTCAGGCGGCGCGGTGGCTGAGGAGCGCGCGCGGCGGGTCTTGCCGGTGCTGGCGCAGGTGCTGGGAGTGTACTATGACGACACCAATTACTGATCCGATAGAGACAGAACGGCTGCGGCGCTGGCGGCTGGTGCTCGGCGGCCCGGCGCAGGACGGGCTAGGCGCCAGCGCGCTGGCGGGCGCGGACCGTGGCATGGACGACGTGCTCTCCGCGCTCTACGATGGCGAGCGCTCGGCAGGGCTGGGCGGCTCGTCGCCGAATGTCACGCGCTGGCTAGGCGATATCCGCACCTATTTCCCTTCGACGGCGGTGCGCGTGATGCAGCAGGACGCGCTGGAGCGACTGAACCTGACGCAGATGCTGCTGCAGCCGGAAATGCTGGAACAGGTGGACGCCGATGTGCATCTGGTGGCGACGCTGCTCTCGCTCAGCCACGTCATCCCCGACAAGACGAAAGATACGGCACGGGCGGTCGTGCGCAAGGTGGTCGAGGAGTTGGAGCGCAAGCTGGCCAGCCCGATGCAGCAGGCGATCCGTGGCAGCTTGAACCGCGCCACGCGCTCGTATCGTCCCCGCGCCAGCGAGAT
>JAICKD010000878.1 GCA_025928125.1 Ktedonobacterales bacterium | reverse complement strand
TGAGCGCACTGGCCGAGGATGGCGATTTCCTGGCGCGCTACGATGCGGTCATGGCCGAGTTCGACGCCTACATGCGCCCCGCCTCCACCTGGTTTAGCGAGCAGTTTCCCGAGAGCGCCAAGGCGATTACGGCCTACTTCTCCGCCGAGTTCGGGCTGCACGAGTCGTTGCCGATCTATTCAGGCGGCCTGGGCATCCTCTCCGGCGACCATTGCAAAGAGGCCAGTGACCTTGGCCTGCCCTTCGTCGCCGTCGGCTTTCTCTATCCGCAGGGCTACTTCCGCCAGCGCGTCAATCGCGACGGCCAGCAAGAGGCGCTCTACGAGAAGCTGGAGTTTTCGCAGGCGCCCGCCCGCCCCGCCAGAGACGCACAGGGGCGCGAGGCGATCATCAGCGTGGAGCTGCCAGGGCGCACGGTCTACGCCAAGGTCTGGCATGTGCAGGCCGGGCGCATCCCGCTGTACCTGATGGATACCGACGTGCCGCAGAATACCCCGGCGGATCGCACGCTCTCGGCGCGGCTCTACGGCGGCGACCACGAGATGCGCATCTCACAGGAGATCGTGCTGGGCATCGGCGGCGTGCGTGCGTTGCGTGCGCTGGGCGTGGACGCGAAGGTGTGGCATATGAACGAGGGCCACGCCGCCTTCCTCGGCCTGGAGCGCTGCCGCGAGCTGGTCAACGGGCTGGATGTCGAGTTTGAAGTCGCCCGCCAGATCGCCGCCGCCAATAGCGTCTTCACCACCCACACCCCCGTTGCCGCTGGCAACGATGTCTTCTCCTTCGAGCTGATGGATCGCTACTTCGCGTCCTACTGGCCGCAGCTGCGCCTCGACCGCGAGGGCTTCATGCGGCTGGCGCGCCAGGAGGCCAACTGGGGGGCGGGCTTCAGCATGACCGTGCTGGCGATGCGCCTCTCGACTCGCCGCAACGGCGTCAGCCGCCTGCATGGCGAGGTCTCGCGCGCGATGTGGCGCTCGCTGTGGGCCGATGTGGAGGCGAGCGAGGCGCCGATTGGCCACGTCACCAATGGTGTGCATACCGCGTCGTGGCTCAACCCGAAGCTGGGCGACCTCTACGACGAATGGCTGGAGCCGGGCTGGCGTGGCGACATTGACAACCAGGCGCGCTGGGAGCGGGTCAGCGCGATTCCCGACGCCGACTTGTGGGCTGCGCACGAGCAGATGAAGGACGACCTGATTGGCTGGGCGCGTGGCCGCATCGCCCGCCAGCGCACCCGCCACGGCGAGGGGCCGCAGACGGTCAGCGCATCGAACGCGCTGCTCGATCCGCACGCGCTGACGCTCGGCTTCGCACGCCGCTTCGCCACCTATAAGCGGGCGACGCTGCTCTTCCGCGACCCGCAGCGTTTGGTGCGCCTGCTGAGCAATCCTGAGCGGCCCGTGCAGATCATCTTCGCGGGCAAGGCGCACCCCGCCGACCGCCCTGGCCAGGAGTTCATCCGCAAGGTCTACAGCTATGCCCAGCAGCCAGAGTTCGCCGGGAAGATCGTCTTTC
>JAICKD010000058.1 GCA_025928125.1 Ktedonobacterales bacterium | reverse complement strand
GCTCCTGAGCCTATCGTGCGTTCCCGCGCTCCGATAGATCAGGAGGCGCGCTGTGCCTGACCAGGGTGGATGGACACGGTAGAGGTTGAGGCGGTGGTGAGGAATCCAGCCCGCCCTGGTCGCTCACGGCTCACGGCAAAGCACAGCGCGGATTACGGCACAACGCGCCGGTAGCGGCATGATGCGCGCCGGTTGACGGAGTCATCCCAGGAATACCGATGGATGAAACAACAACCTCCCTGGATGCGATTTCGCCTGGTGCGGCACGTTATTAAGAAGATCCAGCCCCTGCTCGACTTTTGGACCAAGCTCAACGACGACTGGGTCTTCAATCTCTCAGGGATGCTGGCCTACAACCTGCTCATGTCGCTCTTCCCGATCTTGCTTCTCCTGCTCGCCGCCGTGGGCCTCATCCTTGGCGACCACGCCTCCACCGTCTATGCGCATATCGAGCAGGTATTCGCGCAGGCTATTCCCGGCGGCGCCGAGATATTTCAGGCGGTCGCGAACCAGTTGACCAAGAATGTGGGATTGCTCTTCCTCATCGGTCTGGTCGGATCAGTGCTTGGCGGATCGAACCTGTTTATGGTCATCGAGAGTTGCTTCGGGATCATCTTCCGCGTGCGGAGTCGCGATCTGATCCCGAAGCAACTGATGGCATTCGGCATGCTGGCGCTCTATCTCATTCTCGCGCCGCTGATCGCGCTGGCCTTCTCGCTGCCCTCAACCATCGTCACCCTCGTCGATCCGTACCTGAAGGACTCTGGGAAGGCGGCGCTCGCTGGCGTGCTGGGGAATATCGTGGCGGTCCTCTCCGCGTTTATCCTGTTCGGCGCCATCTATCTCATCGTGCCTAACCGGCGCATTCGCCTCAGGCAGGTCATTCCGGGGACGCTACTTGCCACGGTGCTGCTGGTCCCATACATTAGCCTCTTTCCTCTCTATATGAACCGCTTCCTACGCCCTGAAAATTACGGCTCGATTGCGGGATTCGCCGTGGTTATTCTCATCTTCCTCTACTATCTCGGCTTCATCCTGCTCCTCGGGGCGGAACTGAACTCGTGGATCGCGGGGCGGCGGCTGGTGGGCGGCGATCTCGCGGCGGTCTTGCAGACGGCGCGCCTGCATGTGGATGAAGCCGCCGAATCCACCGAAGCGCACGCGGGGGAGGATACTGGAACGGGCATGGATGGCGCTCCAGATGTGCGGAACAGGGGTGGATAGCGAGCGTCACGTCTCGGTCACGGGGTGGCTCGCCGCGCTGGCATCGGGTGGCGCGGTCTGCTCGACGGCCATGGCCTCGACGCCAGGTGGCGCGGACACCGCCGACGAGCGGCGAATCGCTGGCGCCAGCACGCGCAATATGATGATCTGGATAGCCGCGGCAACCGGCACCGCCAGGATAGCGCCAACGATTCCCAGCAGGTCCAGCCCGATCAGCACCGCAACGATTACTACCAGCGGATTGATCTTCACCGCACGGCTCATCACCAACGGCTCTATCACATTGCCCTCGATATTCTGGATCAGAATAAACAACAAGATCACCTGGAGCGCTTTGCCCGGGTCCACCGTGATCAGCGCAACCAGAACCGAGACGGTCCCACTAATCCACGGCCCCAGGTACGGCAGTAGTTCGGTGAACCCAGCCAGGATCCCTAGCAGCAATGCGTAGGGTACTCCCAGCAGCGCAAGGCCGGTGCCGGTCAAGCCCCCAATCAAGAGCATGGCAATCAGCGTGCCGCGAATGTAGCCGCCGAACGCCCGCCCAATCTCGGTGAATACCTGCGACGCATGATCTTGCGAGGCTGGCGGGAATAGCCCGACGACGAACGGCTTGAGCTCGTCCGTTGCCAAAAACCAGAACAGTGTCATCGTCAGCAGGATCACGGCATTGATGAAGAGGCTAAAGACACCGGTCAATAGCCCCAGGGGTACTGCAATCAGCCGGGGGATAAACTGTTGCGCGAGGTTCGCCAGCGATTGGGAAATCGTGTCGATAAGGTCCGAGAGTGGGCCTTGGGCGCGCAACTGCCGCTCCAGATCGTCTGCCTGTTGCTGAAGTTTGGCAAGATACTCAGGCAGATGAGTGGTCAGGTTGTTGATCTGGCTGATGATTGGGTTCAGCAGCAGCCAGATAAGCACACCAAAGATCACGGCGCCCACCACATAGATGAGTAAAACCGCCAGGGGGGCGGGAATCCGATACCTTCGCAACCAGGCGACCACTGGCCGGATGGCCTCGCCAAGAATGATGGCCAGCACGAGCGCGATCAACGTCCCCAGCGCTTGCGTGACGATAATTGCGCCGATCAGGATCGCGACGCCAATAGCCGCCCCCACTAGGAGCGTGCGTGTGGTGACCGTGATGGAGAAACGACGCCGCGCGGACGGGTCAGCCCCGGGCGCCGCGCCACCCGCGCCATCAAGATGGTCAGTCGAATCCATGGCGGATTGCTCCTCTCCGCGTCGGCACGCCGTTCCGCATACGAAAGCATCTGGGGGAACAGTGTGCCTCGTGAAAGTTGAACCCAACAGGCTTCATTGAACACGACACAAAGGGATAGTCTGTAGGGCTGATTTTCCGCCCACCTCAGGGTAAGGTAAGTGGCGCGTGCTCCACCCTGGCGCGGAGACACTGTCGCACGACTCGTAGCCCGCCCCACGCCGATTTTCAGCCCGAAGGCGTGGCGGCGCCTAGCCGGGAGATGGGCAGAAGACTGGCCCAGCGGTCACGTCCTGCGAGCGGCGCATTCGCCAGACCGCAAGCATACCCTGTTGGTGAGATAGGGGCTGTACAGTGACCATCTCTTCATTCAAGTGAGGGGGATAGGGTGAGTACGGTGTTACCCGAAGCCCGCCAGGCGCTCAGGACGCCTCGCGCGGCCGCAGTTGCTGGCATCATCTTCTCGGTGCTGCTTACGATCAGCCTGCTCATTATCAGGCTCTCGATCATAGCCAAATCGCGTGATGTCAGCGCCTGGCTCTCCGACTCCTTTCACCAGAACATCGTCGCGCTTGCCCTGAATCTCGTCCCCTTTGCTGGCATCGCGTTTCTCTGGTTCATCGGCGTGGTGCGCGACCATTTGGGAGACCGCGAAGACCGCCTGTTCTCAACCGTCTTCCTTGGCAGCGGACTGCTTTTCGTTGCCATGCTCTTCGCGACGGCAGCGGTGGGTGGTGTTCTGACGGCCAACTTCGCGGACGCCGTTCCAGGATCAGCCGGAAACGCCGTCTGGGAGTTCGAGCTTCAGGTAACCAGCGCCTTCCTGACCATCTACGCAATGCGCATGGCTGGCGTCTTCATGATCACGACCGCCACCCTCGCGCTACGCACCGCCTTTTTGCCCAGGTGGTTCGTGTTCTTCGGCTACATCTGCGCGCTTATCTTGTTGCTGACAATCAACTTCGCGCCCTGGATCGAGTTTCTCCTGCCGTTGTGGGTATTCATGGTGAGCCTGCACATTCTGCGCGCAAATTGGGGCCAGCAGCCCCAGCCCCAGCCGACAGCGGCGACAAAGCCTCCAACGGCGGCCAATGCCTGATGGAGTGCTGCGTCGCCATAACCCTGATTGTCTGTCCATTCACACACGGAGGTGCGCCCTGATGAACAGGTATCCACCCATTGCGGACCACGGCTTGATCGGCGACTTGCAGACGGCGGCGCTGGTCAGCACAGACGGCTCGATTGACTTCTACTGCTGCCCGCGCTTCGACTCGCCGAGCATCTTCGCAGAGCTGCTCGACCACGAGCGCGGCGGCCATTTCCGTATCGCGGCGGCTGAACCGGACTATGTCACCCGGCAGTTGTACTTTCCCGACTCAGCGATTCTCATCACCCGGTTCATGACCGCCAGTGGCGTCGGCGAGGTGATCGACTTCATGCCGATTGATCGCCCAAAGGTGGCGACCACGCATCACCAGCTAGTCCGGCGGGTGCGTGTCGTCCGCGGCTCGATGCGTTTCGCCCTCGAATGCGCGCCACGCTTCGACTATGGCCGCCGTCCGCATGAGTTGGTGATGGCCGACCGTGGCGCCGTCTTCTCCACGCCAGACCTGACTCTGACGCTGCATGTCGACACCTCGCTGGCGGTGGATCCATCCATTCACGCCGCCACCGCCCAGGCGCCTGACCCCATCCACTTGACGCACAAGGGAAACGATGCGCATGCCAGTTTTACGCTCCACGCGGGGCAGGTCGCGACGGTCGTGTTGGAGTCGTCCGGGAAGACCCCTCCAGGGACTATCGCGGCGGATAGAGTCAACGAGATGGTGATCGAGACCGGGAGGTTCTGGCGGAACTGGCTCAATCGCTCGACGTATAACGGTCGCTGGCGCGAGACGGTCAGCCGTTCGGCGATGACGCTCAAGTTGATGACCTACGCCCCAACGGGGGCGCTGGTAGCCGCAGTGACGACGGGGCTGCCAGAGGATATCGGCGGCGAGCGCAACTGGGACTATCGCTACACCTGGATCCGTGACGCCTCGTTCTCGGTCTATGCCCTGCTTGGTCTGGGCTACACGGAGGAAGCGAACGCCTTCCTGCAATGGGTGAACGCGCGTGTCAGCGATCATGTCGATACCAAGGGCGCAACGCCGCCGCTCAAGATCATGTACCGCGTTGATGGCTCGTCAGATCTGCGCGAGGAGAGTCTGGAGCACTTCACCGGCTATCTGGACTCGCGACCGGTCCGCATTGGCAACGGCGCATCGAGTCAACTCCAGCTCGATATCTATGGGGAAATGATGGACAGCCTCTACCTGGCCGACACCCAGGGCTTTCGGGTCGGTCACTCGGGCTGGACGCACCTCACGCACGTGCTCGACTGGCTCTGCGAGCACTGGGATCAGCCGGAGGAGGGTATCTGGGAGACGCGCGGCGGCCAGCAGCCCTTCACCTATGGGCGGCTCATGTCGTGGGTGGCCGTGGACCGGGCGATTCGCATCGCCAACAACCATGGACTACCCGCGGACCTGCCACGCCTCACCGCCACGCGCGACGCGATCTACCGCCAGATTATGGCGAAGGGGTGGAACGCTAAACGAGGCGCCTTCACGCAGCACTACAACACCGACGTGCTCGATGCCTCGCTACTCTTGATGCCGCTCGTTGGCTTCATCGCGCCAACCGATCCGATGTGGCGCTCAACCCTGCACGCGATAGACCGGGAACTGGTTTCCGACAGTCTGGTCTACCGCTACAATCCGAGCGCCTCACCCGACGGGCTGCGCGGCCACGAAGGCACCTTCTCCATCGCGACCTACTGGTATGTGGATGCGCTTGCCCGTTCTGGCCGCCTCGAAGATGCTCGCTTCGTCTTCGAGAAGATGGCTACCTATGGGAATCACCTGGGCCTCTTCTCCGAACAGATTGGGCTCACCGGTGGGCAGCAGGGGAACTTTCCGCAGGCATTCACCCACCTGGCGCTCATCAACGCGGCGATGAACCTCAACTACCAGCTCGACCACGGCGCGGGGCATGTGAGCCTTGAGGAGCTGGGGACGATCCAGAGCGTGATGCAAGGAGTGATGCAGGGAGCGTCGCAATGACCACCCGCGATCTTGAGATTGCGGTCAACTCGCCCGGTCAGTTGTTCGACGCCCCCACAATCGACCCCTTCTCGGGAAACAAGCTGGAGATCCTGGGGATGTCGGGCCTGGCGTACATCACACGCCAGTTACAGGCCCACCGCCGCGACCTGAAACACGCCCGCCTGCTGGTGCGGATGCCAGCCGACCAGATCACACCCGGACTCGACCAGCGACTGGCGGACGCGGTGCATCGCTATTGCCGCGCGAAGATCGAAGACAACGAGGTGGAGATTCATCTCATTCGCTTTCGGAGTGCGATAGGCTTGGGCAGTCTGATGGTCATCGTCGCGGTGATCGTTGCCGTCGCTTATTTCCTATACACCGGCCCCCTCGCCGAAATTCCCCAGGCGATACAGGTGGCCATTGCGTTCACGATCTCGCTCTTCGCCTGGGTGAGTCTCTGGGATCCGCTGGAGGCGCTGATCTTCAACCCGATTGCGCTGATGCGCGAGAACTTCACCCTCCGCCGGATCAACGAGCTAGAGATTGTGGTGGAACCGAATGCGCCGACAAGGGCTGCGGATGGAACGGCCACGAGCGTCCATGCGAACAGCGCCGATATGATGGCGCCGTAGGATTGAGATAATGAGGGGCCAATGAGCAACTGGTGGGCTGAGGGCGATACGCCCGTCCATACCGATTCACAGGTGGCCTATGCTATCGACGCGCATGCCACCTTTCTCACCATGTGCCGCCAGTTCCTGATGGCGCAGAAATACATCTACATTGCTGCCTGGGGAATGACGCCCCTGATGAAACTGGTGCGCGGGACCGATCAGCGCGCAGGGCCAGATGGCAGCCCCGAACAGGAGGCACTGCTGGCGGAACTTCGCGCCGAAGGTCTTCAGAAGGCGGAGATTGACTTCTGGTGCGCGAACGATCTGACCGTCCAGGCGGTGCTTGGATACGCTGTCCGCAAAAGAGTTGAGGTGAAAGTCCTGATTTGGTCGAGCTCCGAGTTCTTTTCACACTTTGATCCTAAGGCGGCGCAGGAGCAACTTGCGGCAGTCGGCGTTTCCTGCATTTTGGACGATAGCTCTCATGGCATCCGGCATCATCCCATCGAGTCACTGCATCAAAAACTCGCGGTGATCGACGGCACGCATGCCTTCGTCGGCGGCATCGACATGCTCATCGAACTCGATGGCGATTATGACCGCTGGGATACCCACTTCCATCACTACTTTTCGCCACTGCGCAGTAACACGGACAATGCCAGTCCGCATAACTGGCACGACGCCCATGCCCTGATCGAGGGGCCAGCCGCCGCGGACGTAGAACGCAACTTTCGCCAGCGGTGGAATGATGTCGTCCAGCGCAAAGAAGGGGATCAGCAGCCGCTCATTTCCGAACATCCGCTGCCGCCGCCTGTCGAGAACACCAGCGTGGTCCAGGTCGCGCGGACGATCCCGGCGCACACGTACAGCTTCGCGCCCGAGGACGGCATTCAAGGCATCGCCCAGCTCTACGCCAACGCCCTGAGCAACGCGCAACGGTTTGTCTACCTGGAAAACCAGTATTTCTGGACCCATGCGTACATTTCACCGCTCGGCGTTGGTGTCAGGCTCAACTTGAAAGCAGCCGATAGCCCCGAGATGGAGCGCAACGTCCGCGAGCTTGCGGCAGCGTTGCGGCGTGGCGCGAGCGTCGCCATTGTGCTGCCGGACCATCCGAATGTCGGCCGCTTCTTCACGGACGCGGGGCTGGCGCGTTTGCGCGAACAGGCGCCCGACGCGGCAGCGCAGGGGAGGATCCAGGCCTTCTGCCTGGCGACATCGTCAGAGGTAGCGGGCGAGCAGGACTACCGCCCCATCTATGTGCATGCCAAAGTCGCGATTGTCGACGATCTCTGGTCCACCGTCGGCTCCGCGAACCTGAACAATCGCGGCATGCGCGACGATACCGAGATGAATGTCGCGACGCTCAATCCCGAACTCGCCCATGGCCTGCGCCTGTTGCTCTGGGCGGAGCACCTCGGGCTGCTACGCGAAGAGAATCTGGTGATGCTAGCCCGATATCTAGGCCACGGGCGACTAAGCCCTGAGGTCGCAGAGGAGGCGGAGGCGCTGTTGCGCTCCCTGGACGATACGCTGGGAGACCCGCTGGTTGGCCTGCGCCTGATGACCGAGCGCGCGCAGGAGAATGTGCGCCGTTTCAAAGCCCGCCAACCGCTCGTGGGTCATCTTCTCCCCTATTTGACCGATGAAGAGGCCAGGCAACAAGGGTTGCATTTCCACGAGGAGCATGGCTGGGTAGCGAAGCATCTTAGATTCGGCTAACTGATGACGTTCAGGTTCGCTTTCCGTCCCTCGGCGGCTCCCATTTCGCGCCGGTCTGCTCGCGGAAGGCGCTGATCGCTGTGTCGAGCGTCGGGAAGAAATGGGCAGGGTCGAGAGGTCCGATCAGCTCATAGCGTTCGAGCTTCTCGCGGACGGGGTCTTTAAGCTCGGCAAACACCAGCGAGATATTGTCCGCGTTGATCTCCTCGTCCAGCGCGGCCAGCATATCGGCGGCGGTGGTATCGACATCGGTAAGTGACGCGGCGGCGATCAGAATCCAGCGCGGCTTGGGCTTGGTCGCGGCGAAATAGCGAATCTGGTCGCGGAAGGCGCGGGTGTTGGCGAAGAAAAGCGGGGCATCAAACCGGAAGATGACCAGGCCGGGCAACACTTCGGCGTTGGGGTACTGCTGCTGGTCGTGTACACCGGGTATACCAGGAACGCGGCCAAGCGTCGTCTGATAGGGCCACCAGGCGCGGCGAAACACGTTAAGAATCGAAAGCGCCACAGCCAGCGTGATACCCTGCAGGACGCCGAGCAGCGCCACGCCAAGGAACGCCGCAATCGCGAGGAGGAACTCAGTGCGCCGCTGACGCCAGAGCCGCACGAGGCTCGGAATGTCCGCCAGCGAGATCGAGGCGGCGATCACCACGGCGGCCAGCGTCGGCTCTGGCAGATTTCTCATCAGGCCCGGCACGAATACCAGCATCAGCACAATCACCGCTGCGCCCACGACGCCCGCTAGCTGCGATCTGGCCCCCACATGCTCGGCGACGGCGGTACGCGAACTGCTGGTGCTGACCGGGAAGCCTTGAAAGAATCCGGCGGCGATATTCGCGGCGCCAATGCCAACCATCTCACCATTGCCGTTGACCTCCTGCCCGGAGCGAGCGGCAAAGACCGATGAGGTCGAGATGGTGTCGGTGAGCGCGACCAGCGCGATGCCGAGGGCTCCGCCAACGAGGAGCGGCAGGTCAGAGACAGCGCGTGGCAGGGTCAACGGCGGGAATCCCTGGGGCAGCTGGCCGACCAACTCGACACCATGGTCGCCCAAATTCAGGAATGACGTCGCGGCAATCGCGACGAGCACGGCCACAAGCACACCGGGTATGCGCGGCAGCCAGCGGTCAAACGCGAGGACAATTCCCAGACTGACCAGCCCGATGAGGGCCGCCGCGATGATGACCTTGCCCGCCGCCAGCCCCTGCACAAACGCCACCGCTTCGCCAATGAGGCCATTGGCGTCTACGGAGAACCCGAACAATTTGGGCAGTTGCCCAATGAAGATCGTCAACGCGAGGCCGTTCATGTAGCCGATCCGTGTTGGCATGGAGAGGAGGTCGGCCACGAAGCCAAGCTTCGCGACCCCAGCGACCACCATGACGCCGCCAACGAGTAAGGCGAGCAGTGAGGCCAGGGCGACGGCCTCTTCGGGATTGCCATTCGCGCCGACAATGGGCAGGATAGTCGCCGCGATGATGGGGCCAAGCGACGAGTCCGGGCCGAGCATCAGAATGCGTGATGGCCCAAAGACCGCATAGCCGAGCAGGCAGAGAACGGTTGTATAGAGACCGGTAATGACTGGCAGACCGGCCAGTTCCGCGTAGGCCATGCCTTGTGGCACCAGCAGGGTGCTCAGCACTATGCCCGCGACGATATCCCGGCGTAGCCAGGAGCGTCGATAGCGTGTGAGCAGGCGAACGCCAGGCAGCCACTTCGATAGCATCATCCGTATACTGCTGATGACAGTAGTCCTTCATGATATCAGGCGAAACCACTTCGCCAGCGCGGAATGAAAGAAGTATACAGGATGCTTAGGCTACGCCCCAGTCGGCATGGCCGCGCCCGACGGTGGGATATGCTGTCCCTGCTCTTGTCCGTGACCGTGTGCTGGAAACAGGCCGAGGTCATGGAGCTTCTTCAAACGCCAGACGGTGAGCGGATGGGACTGGGTGAGCTGCGCTATCTCTGCCCAGAAGCCGCGCACATGCGCCGCCTGGTCCAGCAAGTTCGTAACGTCCACCTGCCGATAGACATAGCGGCCCGCCGTCAGCAGCACCAGGCCTTCCTCGCCCTGGGGTTCCACAAAAGCGCCGTGCCGGTCACTGGAGTACTCGCGCGCCCGCGAGAGAAACCCCGGAATGATCGGGATAAGGTTCACGAACGCGAGCGAGAGCTGATACCACAAGCGGGTGTGACTGAGCCGGATATGCCCCATTTCGTGGCCAACTATAAACGCCAATCCTTCGCGATTATTCTGATAGAGATTGGCGAACAACTCGCTGTGTAGGACGACAAAATCAACGCGGTATGCCGAGGCAGCGAAGGCATTCAACTGGCCATTTCCGGAGGTGACATAGACCTCCGGGACTCGGCGGAGATGAAGCTGCCGCGCGAATGTGTC
>JAICKD010000697.1 GCA_025928125.1 Ktedonobacterales bacterium | reverse complement strand
CTGGTCAATCAGCGCTAGGTCGCCCTGCGGGTGTCCTTCGGTGCGATAGCCGGGGCTGGGAATCTGGCAGTCAGTCGTCTGGACGAAGTTGTTGAGGACATCCATCGGGCATTCGAGGAAGACCGGGCCGGGGCGCTCCGCAGTCGCCTCGCGGAACGCCATCGCGGTGTACTCGGCAAGCCGGTTCGTCTGCACGACGGTACGCGCCCACTTGGTGATGGGCCGCACGAGTTCCACATGCTGTAGCTCCTGAAGCGCGCCTTGGTCCCAGTGAGAGACGGGAGCAGCGCCGCCAAAGACCAGCACCGGGCTGCCCGCAAGATAGGCGTTGGCGATGCCGGTGACGCCGTCGGTCACGCCTGGCCCCGCCGTCAGCAGTGCAACGCCGGGCGTGCGCGTCACCTTCGCCCAGCCTTCGGCGGCGTGTACCGCGACCTGCTCGTGGCGCGTATCCATCACGCGGATGCCCTCGCGCACGCAACCATCATAGATGGCGGCGATATGGCCGCCGCTGAGTGTAAAGACGACCTCGACGCCCTCCTGCTTGAGCATCTTCGCTATCAAGAGTCCGCCGTGAACCATCACCTCGTCCATGCTGTATCGCCTCGCCTTCTCTGGCCTGTATCGTGTCCGCTACGATCTCGTCGCCAGCATACCACGGCTGCCTGGGTATGGGCAGGGAAGAAACAACGGCTGGCGGTTGAAACCGCGCCTAAATGACCTCGCTGCGCTCGGCCACAAGGCCCACCTGCGCGGGCTACCAGACTATGTGTGATGATTCCAGCTCTTGTACCTACATCTCGATGAGATGGATATGCGATACTTTATGCTCGGACAAGAGTTTGGACCTCATAAAGTGAACAGTGTATGCTTGGTAGGTTCAAGCAACGCGCGCGACGGCTCAAAGCGGAGCTACATGCGCTGGTCCTGGCGTACCGGGATCCGCGCGTGCCATGGTATGCGCGCGTCTTCGCGGCAAGCGTCGTCGCCTACGCGATCAGCCCAATCGATCTCATCCCCGACTTCATCCCCGTTCTTGGCTACCTGGACGACCTCATCCTCGTCCCGCTGGGCATCGTGCTCGCCCTGCGCATGATCCCATCCGAGGTGATGTCAGAATGCCGCGAGCGCGCCAAAGAGCTATCGCGCGAGGGCAGGCCGACGAATTGGGTCGCGGCTGGCGTCATCATCGGCATATGGCTGTTGCTCGCCGCATTCTCAGTGCTTCTCGTCCTGCGCATCGTGCTACGATAACCACTTCGGCGAGCGGCAACGCGCACGGGAGAGATAAAGGGCCGTATGGTACAATGCCGGTATTCTGACGGTGAAAGGAGCGACGAGTGATGACAGCCTACGTAGAGTCGCGCGAGGGCAATCTGTACGTTGGACAGAGCCGTGTCACATTGCAGACGCTCATCGAAGCCTGGCAATCTGGACGCACTCCTGAGCAACTGCACGATAGCTTCCCCACCGTGCCGCTGGTCGCTATCTATGGCGCCATCACACACTATCTGGAACACAAGAATGAGGCGGATGCTTTCTTCCGAGAAGGCGACGAGATAGACGCTCTGCGTCAGGCTTCAGACGAGTCGGCGCATAAGGAGTTCTACACCGACATGCGCGAGCGCTTTGAACAGGCTCGCCCACGCCTGGGAATTCAGGCGTCATGAGTGAGGAGCCAAATGAGGCGACACAAAGCCGGGTACGCTTTCTCTCGGATGAAAACTTCGATTACGTCATAGTGCAAGGTCTGCGCCTTCGGCAACCTAAGATAGACATCCTCACCGCTCCCCAGGCGGGCATCCTTGGATTTCCTGATCCAGCCGTTCTCGCCTTCGCGGCCCACCAGGATCGGATTCTGGTCACCCACGACAAGCGCACCATGCCAGATCACTTCGCGGCGTTTCTCGCGGAAGGCAACCAGAGTCCCGGAATTATGCTCATGTCACGTAAAGTGGCGATTGGTCAGGCAATAGATGCCTTGCTGCTTGTCTGGGAAGCCAGCAGCCATGAGGAATGGCGCCATTTGATAACGCGGTTGCCACTGTAGGTGCTCACCCTACGCGCTGACGAGCACAATGCCCACGAGGATCGCGCCGACGCCCGCCCACTGCCAGCGCGCCAGCCGCTCGCGCAGAAAGATCCACGCCAGCAGCACCGTCACCGCGCTAAAGAGCGAGGAGAGCACCACCACCACCGAGACCAGCGCCACCGTGATGCCGACATTGTAGGCGATGTTGGCCATCGTATCGAGCAGCGCTGTCGGCACGACGAAGAGCCAGAATGCGCGCGGCGGCCAGTGTGGCGCAAGCCAGCCCAGCGTGCCCCCTACCGCTCGCCCTTGCTGGCTGAGCAGCCATCCCACGCCCGCCAGCGCTCCCAGCACCACCAGATCGGCCACCTTGGCGATGAAGGCCACCTCCACGCCACCCAGCGTCCCCACCAGGAAGAGCAGCGCCGAGTTCGCCACCCCGAAGAACATCAACGCGGGCAG
>JAICKD010000025.1 GCA_025928125.1 Ktedonobacterales bacterium | reverse complement strand
CCCGCGCCCTCGCCGGAGACAAAGCCATCGCGGTCGGCGTCGAAGGGGCGGCTGGCGCCCTGCGGATCGTCGTTGCGGGTCGAGAGCGCGTGCATGCTGGCGAACGCTGCGATGGTCATCGGCGTCATGCCTGCCTCGGCGCCGCCCGTAATCATCACGTCCGCGTCGCCGCGCTTGATGACCTCTGCCGCCTCGCCGATGGCGTGCGCGCCGGTAGCGCAGGCCGAGACGGTGGCGTAGTTGTGGCCGCGCGCGCCCAGCAACATCGAGACGTTCGCGCCCGCCAGGTCAGCGGGCATCATCGTGATGAAGAAGGGATTGAAGCGGTCGGGCGGTCGCTCGAAGACCTGATGAAAGCCTTGTTCCAGCGTCCAGAGGCCACCACTGCCCGAGCCGATCAAAACGCCGACCTCGTCGGCAATCGGCGCGATATCGAGCTTCGCGTCGGCCTGGGCCTCCAGCGCCGCCGCCAGCGCGAAATGGCTGAAGCGGTCGGTGCGCCGCGCGAGCTTGCGGTCGATGACCGAGAGTGGATCGAAGTCTTTCACCTCGGCGGCGATCCGCACGTCATGGCGACTCGCGTCAAACCGCGTGATCGGCCCGACTCCCGATTTCCCGGCGCAGAGCGCTGCCCATGTACTCGGCGTATCGTTGCCCAGCGGCGTCACCAGCCCGATGCCCGTTATCACGACCCGTCTCGTCATCGTTGCGTTCCCCTCTGCCTCAGCCCCAGAATTGTACGGCGCATGGCTACCTTGTCCGACCTTATGTTACCCCAAGGGCGTCGCTAACAGCTAGTCTGTGCAAGCGGCGCTCTTGAGCTATGTGTCTGTCGGTTCGTATGATAACACGACTCCGCACGGTTAGTGGGAGGCGAGGAGCAGGGTCGCGGCAAACTCCAGGTGCCAGAGGATGAGGGCGAGCGTCACGACGCTCAACGCCGTATGGAGGTAGCGCCAGACGCGGATGAGGTGCAGGCAGAGCCGCTCCATGCCTATCTGCTGGCGTATCGTCACCGCCTCCGACGCCAGCGCGCCTTCCATGGCGGGCGAGGCGGCGCGCGCGTGGCCCCGGTGTTGCTGATGGAGCAGCGCGGGAATCTCCTCGGGCGGCGCGCTCAAGTCGTAATACGCCAGATCCCACGGGGCGCTCGACGCGGCCTGCCGGGTCTGCTGGCTGATAGAGCGCGAACGCTCCCGCCGCCGCTGGCGCTTCCATGTGAGAGTGGTGACCAGCGCATCGAGGCGCTCTTCGCCATCAGCGGTCAGGGTCTTAAGCGCGGCTCTGGCAGCCAGGCGCGGCGCGATCTTGTCAAGTTGCTTGCCGATGATGCCGCTGACGACCAGCGCGATCAGGCTGTAGAGCGCATAGGAGCCTGTCCGTGGGTGGTAGTTGCCCGCCGAATGCGCAAGGATGAGCGCCAGCGCCAGGATGCCGCCGACGACATGCCAGGAGAGGGCGGTATGCAGCAGCCCGAACCGCCCGCGCCAGAGCCGCTTGCGCAACACATAGCCGGCGCCCACGATGACGAGCAGCAGCGTGCCAAGGATGGCGAAGATGTAGCCAGTCCCGCTGTCGGGCGCGACATCGCCTCCAAGCAGATAGGTCACGTAGCCGTATGCCAGCACACCGCCGAGCGCCAGCCCCACTAGCGTAGCCGCCCACTGACTGCGCGACCAGCCGCCGGACCGCTGGCGTTGGTGCGACCGTTGCGGCTGAGTCCGCCCATGCGACGCGCCCGCTCTCATCGCCATCGCGCCGTTCTCCCATCATAGCTATCGTCTCGTTCCCCTCGCCGACTTCGCGCGCCATCGTCGCCGCCGTGCAGGAGGCGCATCTTGAGCCAGAGCATCATCGCGTCCCGATGCAGGCCGACGGGGCAGACCGGCACGCACGCCCCGCACTGATAGCACGCCTGCGCAAAGCGGGCAACGTCGGGCGAGATGCGCTCGCCCAGCGTCTCGCGGTTCAGCGTCTCGATCTGAATTCGCGCCGGGAGGGCCGGACAGGCGGCAAGACACTCATTGCAGCGAATGCACGCCGACACCTCACCCGCTACCTGCGAGCGCGACTGATGCATTGTACATATCCCTTCCATGCGGATAGATTCACGCGGAATATCTTTCCCTTCACGTGGAGTAGCGCTTATGCGGGCCAGGCGGCGATGGGCATGATCGTCTGGTCCATGACGGGCTGAGGAATCGCGGCGGACTCGCCAGTCTCCAGCGCATGTAGACGCCGCTGGGTGAGGAAGGAGCGCAGGTCAAAATCCTCGCTGAGGAGCTTGCGCTTGATCTCCTCGATATTGATCCGCTCATCGATCAGGCGTTTGATGCCGAGACCTGGGGGCGGATTGGCGCCCACGGCGAGAAACCCAACCAAGTGGCCGTGGCGCATGACGAGACGCCGATAGAACGCGCCCGAGCCGTTGGTGAGCACCTCATTTTCGGGATTGTCCCGCTCCGAGAGCATCGGCGCGCCCGCGGTGAGCACGTTCAGCTTCTCGAACTGCGTCGCGTGCCAGAAATTGCCGACCGCATCCAGCGCCACGCCCTCCGAGCTGGCCAGTCCAGTGATTGCGGCTGCCGCCAGACGCCCCTGCTGGACGGAGAAATACCACTGGCCGCGCGCATCATACTGGCTCGTCTGTGGATCAAGCACCGCCGCCACCGCTCCGGCGGCGTAGATATCCCGCGCGGTTGTCTGTAGGCGCGCGTTCACCCGCATGCCGCGCCCAGACTTCGCCTCGATAGCCGTGCGCTGCGCCAGGGTGACATCCGGCTGTGTTCCTATGGCCGCGACCACCAGTTCGCAGGGAATAAAGGCGTTGTCTGTGGTGATAACCCCCGCCGTGACGCCCATGCGCCCGACGATGCCACTCGCCTCCGTCTCCAGCCGGATGTCTACGCCCTGGCGGCGGACCTGCCGCAGCAACAGGTCCGAGGCCGTGGGATCAAGCTGCCGTGGCAGCAGGCCGCGCCCACGGATGAGCCAGGTGACCTTCACGCGCTGATGGCGCAGCAGCATAGCGGTCTCGGCGGCATGGTAGCCACCGCCAATGACAACCGCCGCCGAGACGGTCGCCAGCCGCCGCCGCAGATCGAGGTAGTCGCTCAACGTGTGCAGTGTTACGACGCCATCGAAGTCGCGGCCGGGCATCTCGTCCGGCAGAGGCGTGGCCGTGGCTCCGGTGGCGATCAGCAGGCTGCGATACTGGATGGCGCGGCCATCGGCGAGGCGCACGCGATGGCCTGACGGCTCGATGGCCGCCACGCGCCGGTGGATCATCCCGATGCCCAGCTGCTGCTGCGTGCCAGCGGAGTAGGCCAGCAACTGTTCCAGTTCGAGCCGACCCGCGCCAAACTGTTTGAGGGCTGGCGTGTTGATCGTCGGGTGATTCTGCTCGGAGATCACCAGAATGCGCGCGTCGGGAGCGTGTTGCCGCGTCTCCATGGCGGCGACGCAGCCCGCGATGCCGTTGCCGATCACGACCAGGTCTGCGCGGTCGGTCGGCGAGCTTCCCCCGCCATGCGAAGCGGCGTCCGCCCCCCGGCCTGGCGATCCAGCATGCTCCACCGAGGGAATCTTGAAGGTTCCCTGCGCGTCGAAGGGCTTCAGATCCTCATGTGGACGCAGCGGCAGACGCAGACGCTGACTTGGCCGCAGATTCGGCCGCCGCGCGCGGGGCGGCTGCGATGGTTGCGATGAATAGCTGGGTCGCATAGGCGTCTCCCTCCTCTCGTTTTTTCTGACGCCTTCTGGCTTCCTTGCCTCAATTTCGCCTCCTTGCGGCCCGCGTGCTTCCCTGCACTGCCTGGCGCCTCCCTGCGCCGCGCCGACCGTTCCGCTAGTCTGCCACCCAGGCCAGCGGCATTCCCTGTGGCTGGTCCAGATAAAAGACATCGGTCGGCGCATGCTCTTGCATATGACGTTGTACATGAGCGAGCGAGATGGGCGCTCCTTGTGCGATGCGAAACCAGACCATTTTCGCGTGGCCCGGCACGCGCACCGCGAACCGGCCTCCCGCCTGCATCGCGACGACGATGCCGTGCATATGGTCTAGGTGCGACGGAGTCTCCGGCTCGAGCGCCCGCAATCCCTGCAAGGCACAGAGCGTTCCTACGCCGACCAGCGCCAGTACCACGACCCAGGCCGCGAGCCTTGGGAATCGGACAAGGAGGCCCATCGCCCTACGCCCCCGCCTGGGCCTGCTGCGCGGGTGCGGGCGTCGTGAATGTCACATCCACGACGACACCGTCAGAGTTCTGGACAAGCTGGATTGGGCTGGACTGGTGCAACAGTCCCGTGCAGTTCAACTCATCCGGGCCAATCGTGACCGACAGACGGGCGGCCAGGAAGGTATAGAGACTGTTGGCAACCTCCGTATCCAGCGACGACGCCGACTCGGTCCACGCCTGGTCCAGTTGGATGCGCTTGGGCGCGTCGGTCATCAGGTGCTGGCAGTAGGCGCGGTTCTGCGCGGTCGCCTCGGCGGTCGAGCGCACCCACGGCTGATCCACGCCGATGCGATACAGGTTCTGCTTGAGCAGGTTGGGATGTCCATTGACCAGTGTCATAGGGTCGCCGCTTGGCACAAGCGCGACGGGCGCGGCCTGATACATTGCCGCCTGGAGCTCGTCGAGCGGCTCAGCGGTCACCATCTGGCCGGGATCGGCGAGGTCGGGCGCTTTCCACGGCGTGCAGCCGAGCGCCGAATCCATCGCGATGGCGACGAGACGGTTGTCGCTGCCGTTCGCGAGCACGCTGCTATCCGGGAACTGGGACGCGGTCGCGGCGCTATCCTGAGCAAGCTTACCGTCTCGTGTAATGCGATACGAGGTCGTGACGTTGTCGCTCTGATCCTGGTCTACCACCGAGAAATCGCGCACCGTCGGGCATGCCATGCCATCTTTGCCTGTGCCGAGCGCTGGCGGCGTGAGCTTCTTCATCTGTATCTGGCGATTGGCGGCGGCGAAGAAGGCGGGCGCATGGCAGTAGGAGACCTGGCCAAAGGCCGAGCTTCCCAGGCCATCAACGCACTGACCCTCCCGGAGTGTGCTAAATGTCGCGCCTCGCAGGCGGAGCACCGACCCATTCGAGCCGAACCAGATACCGACGACTGCGTTCGCGGGCAGTTTCGGAACAACTGGCGCGGCTGCGGGCTGCGTCCCCCGATCGATGACCAGCGGGTTATAGATGGAGATCTGGCCGGTGGCTGGATCGAGCACCGCCGCCTGTACAAACGCTGCGGTCCCGCTATCCGCCTCGTGGCAGGGCGAGCCGCCGACATCGCTGCCCGTCAATTGATAAGGCGTCGCCAGCCCCTGCGCGGTAAGGGGATGTTGTGGAACGATCAACGCGCACCCACTCTGACGCCGCTGGCCGTGCCGCGCTCCAAGGGCCGCCTCAGACTCATGATTTGTCGTGCGATTCGCGCCGCTTGGGCCGGTTGCGCCTCCCGCGCCGTGGGCCGATGTCCAGGGGAACTGTCCCGAACCCAAGAATGCCGCGGCCACCGCCGCCATCACCATCACCCAGCCCAGCACGGGCAGAAGAATCATCCAGCGGGACTTTGCTCCCAGTTTCCGTGCGTGCGGCCGCTCATGGTGCATCTGCTGTCGTAAGTGCGACTGTTGCATACCGTGACGTCTCCTCATCCTTGCACTGCGTGTCACGAAAGGAATCGCGTTCGAGGCCAACATCCTGCGCGCAAAGCTCAGCCTCAACAGGGGCAATAGTAGCCGCCTATCTTGTGCAGTGGAACCCAACTAGTCCATATTGGCTAAATCGCGTTACCAAAACATGCTGACATCGTTGCAAGGATTTCATTGGCATTGTCGCCGCAGGCGCGGACGTGGAGCAGGATTGTCCAGTGGTCTGGCATGGCGTTTGCGTCTTCCATGCGTCGGAATAGCCTGCGGGCGTAATTCACCGATGGAGATTCGCAGCAGATGTCACAGCATACCGACTCCGAAACCCCACACGAGCAGCATCAGACGTCAGGTCCAACTTGCTGGGCAGTGGGCGATTTTGCGGTTCATCCTCTTGCCCTGGCAGCGCCGCTGATCGACGGACGGGCGGCTATGCTCGCCATGTGCGTCTCGTTCCTCCTGGCGCGCACGAGTATCTGGATTGCCGACTGGAGCATCTATGCGCGGCTGGCGCTGGTGCGTGGTCGGGACCAGCGGGCGGGTCAAGACGGCTCAGACGCGCAATATGCCCTGCTCGATCATCTGCGCGCCGTGGGACTGGATGGCGACGCACTCGCGCTCTGGCAGTCCGGCGGGCTTTCGCTGGCGGATGTGCTGGGGCTGGCAGTGCGCCGTGGCGTCGACGTGCACGTCTTGCTGTGGGATCCGCTCGACCCCTTCTATCTGGGTCATCTGGGGAACGATCCCACGGACCAGGCGGAGATTCTATCCCGGCAGGGCGTGCAGTGTCGGCTGGACAAGAACTGCCGCTCGGTGTTCCATCTCGCGCAGGGACTCCACCAGAAATGCGCCGTCATCGATAGCCAGGTAGCCTTTGTCGGCGGTATCGACCTCACCGTCGAGTATTCCGGCGACTTTGATCGCTGGGATACCTCTGTGCATCCCTTCGCGTCGGACTTGCGCAACACCGACCGTGGCGCCTCACCACATCCCTGGCATGATGCCCAGGTGATGCTCACAGGAGCCGCCGTTCTGGATGTGGAGCGGAACCTGCGCCAGCGTTGGGACGCTTCGGCTGGCCGCGTGCAGCAGCGTATTCAGCCCCCAGGCGACCTCATTCGCGGCATACGCGGAGCAATCGAGAAACGCGGCGACCATCCCTGGGGGCGGACGGATAAGGCAGAACATACTGTATGTGAATCGCAGACGCAGCCGCAGACTCGGACGAGCCAAGCCCAGGCCGACGGACGCATTCAGATCGTACGGACAATTCCGGCGCTGACGTATCGCTTCGCGCCCGGTGGCATCTATGGAGTAGCGCAGTGGTATCAGCAGGCGGTCCGTCGAGCTGAGCGTTTTATCTACCTCGAAAGCCAGTATCTCTGGGTCGAAGGTCCGCCGAAACTAAACTTTACCCGCCTGGGCTGGCAGAGTCGCAAGATGCGCGTATTGGTCGAAGAGCTGGCTGCGGCGGCGGAGCGCGGTGTCTGTATCGCGATGGTGTTGCCGGACCATCCGAACATTGGCCGCGCCGTGACCGACGCGACCATCGAGTGGCTACGCAGCCACGCGCCACACGCCACGGCGGAGAATCGCCTGCGGTTCTATACGTTGGCCACCTCCAGCGCCGCCGATGATGGCTCCATGCGCTATCGTCCGGTCTACGTCCACGCGAAGATCGGCATCGTCGACGATCAATGGGCGATAGTCGGATCAGCTAACCTCAATAGCCGCGGTATGAGCCACGACGCCGAGATGTGTGTCGCCATCGAACAGCAGACCCTTGCGTCTGGATTGCGGCGGATTCTCTGGGCGGAGCATACGGGCGCGCCGCTGCCGGACGATATGCCGTGGCCCATCGGCGACATCGCGCAGGCGAACCAGACGCCGGGCATGAAGATCGCTGGGCGCGCGTTGTCGCTGGTGGAGGCGCTGGTAGGGAAGTCCGCGTCCGATGCCAGTCTATCCCCAACTCGATCAACGCCATCGCCGGAAATGGCCGCGTTGGCCGCCAGCCTGGCCGATCCTGAGCGTGGGATGCGGGCGCTTGCGCGTCTGGCGGACGAGAATCTGGGCCACCTGCGCGCTGGCGAGCCGCTTACCGGCCATCTGCTACCATATCTACGAGCCGCCGACGGTCCAGCGTATGGGCTGAATGTCGAACGACATCGCGGCCTGCTGGATCCGCTGCGCGAGGTTCGCGAGGGTATCGCCGTACCACACTATGACCGCTATATTTAGCGAAGACGTGTGTGGCGGTGGGGAGCATTGCGGGAACGCTGTGAGAAAGAGGAGAAAGATGCAATCATCCTCGGAGCAGTTGCCGGATAAGGTGAATGGCGTGGCGCTCAAGCCGGTCTCGCAGCAGTGGACGCGCCGTGATACCACGCTCATCGTCGGCGTATGGGCGATCACCGCCATCGCGTTGGCGCTACTTTCGGTCGCGGCGCATGTTAGCGCGGAATTTCCCGGCGATGAAGGCCTCGCCGTGCTCATCCAGAAGATTTCGTTCCCGCCGCTGGTCCACTTCATCGAGTTCAGTAGCGATGCCAACTGGCCCGCACCGGCGGCCTATGCCGCTCTCGCCATCATTCTTGTCCTGCTGCTGGCGCGCCAGCTCAGCGCCGCCATCGCGGCGGTGGTCGCGTCGTTTGGCGCTGACCTCGCCAATGTCACCCTGAATGCGCTCGTCGCGCGGCCACGTCCCCATGACGTCCATATTCACGTGGTGGCTAATCTGGGACTGCACAGCTTTCCATCGGGGCATGTGACCCATGTCGTCACGTTCTACGGCTTCTTGCTCTATCTCACGTTCCGCTTTGCGCGCGAGCATCCGCGCTGGACGCCATTGCTCTGGGTCGTGCGAGTTATCTGCCTGTATTTTCTGATCTTTATCGGCCCGGCGCGGGTGCTGGAAGGCGAACACTGGCCGAGCGACGTGCTGGGCAGCTATCTGCTCGCCAGCCTGATGCTCGTGGTGGCTATCGCGCTCTATCACCTGCTGCTGATGGGATTCGCGCGGCTGCGGGACTGGCTTGCGATGAGGCAGTCGCGGCTCGCCTAATCATCTCGCGCCTGACGTGGAAATGCTGATGAGGCCTCCAATTTCCCGTGTGAAGAGAACTGGAGGCCTCATGGATCGCCACTACCTCAGATAGAGCGTTTGTCAATCTGCGAAGAATTGTGTCAGCACAGGGGCAAGGAGGTTAGGATCAATCGCGTGGGTCTGGCCTTCCAGAGTGAGACACCGTGCATTAGGCAGGATATCGGCGACCGCCTGAGCCGCGTGGCGCATCCACACCGGACTGTCTCCGCCATCCATCACAAGTGTGGGTATCGTGACGGCGGCCCACTTGCCCGGCGGAAATGGCTTGCCTGACATATTGTCTCCCATGATGGCGCCATCATAGGCGAGCGTATGCGCCAACGCCTCCATGCCGGGCCACATCGGCGACTGCCGCATCTGGGCGATCATCTCGGCGGGAACCTCCACCGCGTTCGCCATAAAGTATTCCACTGCGTCGCCGCGTTGCCCCGATGAGGCAAGCTCCCCCAGGCGTGGCACATAGTCCGCTGGAATGGGCTTGCGAGCATCGTCAACGATAAACGGTGGCTCATACAGCGCCAGCTTCGTGATGGGAAGGCTGCGATTCGCCGCTTCGAGGGCAAGCGCAGCGCCAGACGATTTCGCGAATACGCATGCCGACCCGCCGACTGCGGCGATGAGCGCGGTGATATCCTCGATCTCGCGCTCGACCGCGTATGGTTGTGTGTCGCCGCTATCCCCGCGTCCGCGCCGGTCGAAGTTGATCACCGTGAAGTGTGGGGCAAGCAGCGCGGCCACTGGAGCCGCCGCCGCGCGGTCGCTCAGCGCCCCGCCGACGAGAATCACCGCTGGTCCCGCTCCTGATTGGTCAAAGGCGATGGTCGTGCCATCGTTCGAGGTGACTGTCCGCATCGTCCAGGCTCCTATATGTCTCGATCAAATCTATTACCGGTCAGGTGAGTTGGTTAGGCGCAGACCTCGTCCGGCTCGCGCTCTTCCTCGACTATGCTGCCTGTCTCGGCCTGCTCTGCCTGCGCGCTCGTGCCGCGCCTGAGCACCGTCGCCGCCAGCGCAATCGCCAGCAGCGTGAGGCCCGCGCCGATGGCCCAGGCGAGGTGATAGCCGCCGCTCAGCGCCGCCGTGAGGCTCCGGCCGTCGGCAAGCAACTGACCCGTCCGCGTGGAAGAGAGGGTGGCGAGAATCGCCAGACCAAGCGAGGCGCCAACCTGCATAGTGGTGTTGAGCAGACCTGAGGCAAGACCCGAGTCGCTGGGAGTCGCATCGGCCATCGCCACGATGGTCAGCGCCGGGAAGGCCAGCCCACCACCGACGCCGAGCAGCGTCATTGGCAGCAACAGGTCGCGCAGATAGTCACTCATCATCGGCCCTTGCGCCAGCAGTACGAGTCCCGCCGCGATCATGACCAGCCCCACTAGCAGCACCGTCCGCGCGCCGAACCGCATGATGAGCCGGGCCGACCAGCTGAGCGAGAGCGCGCCCATCCCCACCGCGACCGGCAGGAAGGCGAGGCCAATCTCCATCGGGCCATAGCGGAGCACGCGCTCGAGGTTGAGCGAGCCGAGGAAGAAGAAGCCGAAGAAGGCTGCCACCATAACGGCCTGAATCAGATTCGCCCCAGAGAGATTGCGCGAGCGGAAGAGGCGTAGCGGCAGAATAGGGTTACGAGCCATCGCCTGGCGCACGATGAACGCGACGAGCAGCCCAAGCGCCACCGCGCCCAGGATGAGCGTGCGCGCCGATCCAAGTCCATAATTGGCCGAGTCGACGATGGTATAGACGCCCAGCATCAGTGCCGCCGTGACGAGAATCGCGCCGATAACGTCGGCTCCCTTGCCGAGACCGATACCGGGGTCGTTTTCGAGCAGCCGCGCGCCGACCAGGGCGGTCGCCAGGCCAATGGGAAGGTTGACGAAGAAGATCCAATGCCAGCTCATAGCCTGTGTAATCAAGCCGCCCATCAGCAACCCAACCGATGCGCCCGCCGACGCCACGAAGCTAAAGATGCTGATCGCGCGTGCGCGCTCGCCTGGCTCCGGGAACATCGTCACTACCATGCCCAGAATGACCGCCGAACTGACCGCGCCGCCGACGCCCTGCACAAATCGCGCGGCGATCAGCAGCGGCTGGCTGAAGGATAGGCCGCAGAGCACCGAGGCGGCGGTGAACATGACCAGTCCGATCAGAAAGATGCGCTTGCGGCCAACCAGATCGCCCAGTCGTCCGGCCAGCAGCATGATCCCGGCGTAAGCGATCAGATAGGCATTGACGACCCAGGCCAGGCTGGACTGCGAGAAGCCGAGGTCGCGCTGGATCGAAGGCAGCGCCACATTGACGATGGTCGAATCGACGACGATCATCAGAAAGCCCGCGCAGAGGACGAAGAGTGATAGCCAGCGCGCGTTGTCTGGCCGGGTAATCGCCATGATGCGCATGCCTGCTTTTGCTTTGGTCTGCCCTGTTGTGGCGCTCATTGTTGTCTCCTTCAGTTGGGGTGTTGTTGGTGTTGTATGTCTATTCTTTGCCATGTAAATGCATATGGAATCCGCAAAGTCGCCATCCGTGCCGGGGCCTGGCGATGCAATGCGGACATGAGAGGAAACCAGAATGGCGCACCTTTCGATGCGCCATCTCGCTATCAAACTGGGGTATGGGCTTTTATGCCGCACTCGTCGCTAGGTTTGGCCAGCATGCAGCTTGCTCACAGTGCTGGCGATGCGTCGCTGCCGCGTCTCGTCCGTCTTCGCGCCTTCAATCGCGAGGACGAGTCGCTGCTTGTTGCTGTACGACAACCCATCGAAGAAGTGTTTGGCATCCGTGTCGCCATCGAGCGCCGCCGCAAAGTCTGGCGGTACCGTTACCTCACGCGGCTCAGTATCGAGTTGAACATCAACCTCGACCGAGTCACCGGCGGCTACACCCGCTCGCTCGCGGACCTCCGCGCTGACCGGGAGCATGAAGGCGCCGCCCATGGGGGCAACCGTGCTGCGGTAGATGTACCCGTTGATCGTGACGCGGACTCGTGGCCGCTTGCCCGAGCCGAGGTCTTCGACAATTTGTGCGGGAACCTGGATACCCGTTGCGGTCTTGCCGCCAAGCTCGACGGTGGCGCGAAATTTCAAGGTGTTTCTCCTGTTCCTGCCAGTGGCGAGTTCAGGCGCTGAAGAACTCGGCCAACACGGGCGCGAGCGCCTCGGCGGATACGTCGTGCCGCTGGCCTTCTAGCGTGCGGTGCTGCGGGTTGGGCAGGTGATCCACCAGCGCCTCCGCCGTGACATGCATGAAGGGGAAACTTGCGCCGCCGTCCAGTACGAGCGTGGGAATCTTGACCTCGGCCACCCGCTCGACCGGCAGCGTGTAGTCGCCCATGATGGTGGCGTCGTAGGCGAGCGTGTGCGCCAGCGCTACCTGGCCCGGCCACCATGGCGAGGTGCGCGCCTGCGCGACGAACTCCGGCGGCAGCCCGACGACCTTCGCCATGAAGAACTCGGCGGCGTCTTCCCGCTTGCCCTCGGCGACCAGATCGCTGAAGATCTGGGCCGTGTTCGCTGGTGGCCGGGGGAAGCCGTCGGGGACATAGGGCGGCTCCCACAACGCGAGCTTGGTGATCCGGCCGGGAAGCTGGCGCGCCGCCTCGAGGGCGAGCGCCGCGCCTGAGGATGAGCCAAACATATACGCCGACCCGCCCGCCGCATCTACCATAGTGTCGATATCCTCGATCTCGCGCTCGACCGCGTAGGGCGGGGTATCGCCGCTCTCATTGCGTCCGCGCCGGTCGTAGTTGTACACGGTGAACTGTTTTGCCAGCAGCTCCGCCACTCCGGCGTTCGACATGCGATCCACCGACCCGCCACAGACCAGGACGACCGCCGGACCCTGTCCCAGGCGATCATAGGTAATGGTTGTGCCGTCTTTTGACGTGACTTTGTCCATGTGCTGTTCCTCTCCATTTCCCGCGAGGAGAACGATCGTCCTCGCTGTACCTACAGCATAATCTCAGCGCACGGGTGGCGTCTTGTACAGAAACGACAACTGCTTCGCTGTCCCGTTACCTGCGATCTGCGCGGGAGTCTGGCCGATGAAGTGGCGCAGCGCGCGGGT
>JAICKD010000689.1 GCA_025928125.1 Ktedonobacterales bacterium | reverse complement strand
TGGGTGGTATCGCCATGCATCCCTCCAAGTCCGAATCTACCGAACGTCGTCCCACTATAGCAGCCATTCGAACTCATGCCAACAGGACCATCGGGTGAGAGCGGGTGGCGGCGACGCGGCATGCTATGCTTTGAAGCGGGGAAATGACGATTGGGAACGAGGAGACGCGCTATGACCGCAATCACCGTCCGCACCATCACATTGGGAATCGGCGCGCCGCATCCTCTGACAGCGGTGACGCTGGGCCGCGCGGGCGCGTTTCTGCGCAAGGCGCAGGCGGCGATGGAGCAGGCAGGCTATCTCGTCCAGACGACGCGTATCGCCACGCGCCCGCTGCTGGCTGATCTGGTGGACTGGGACGACGCGGCCATCGTGGAGTATGCCGCACGCCTGCAAGCGCTTTGCGACGCCGAGGGAATTGCGTTCTGCTCGCTTGGCCCCGCGCCCGCCGACGTGCCTGAGTTTCCGCTTGGTCGGCTGGCCCTGCTGCCGGAGATGCTCGTCTCGCATCCCGCGCTGAACGCGACCGTCCAGCTGGCGAGTGTGGCCCATGGCGTGCGCTACGAGGCAGCGCAGCCGACGGCGGAGGTTATGCGCCAGCTTGCGGCCCATGAGAACGGCATGCCGAACTTTCGCTTCGCGGCGCTGGCGCTCTGCGAGCCGGGCGGGCCGTTCTTTCCGCAGGCATACCATCGCGGCGAGACCTGGACGGTGAGCGTAGGCTTGCAGGGCGCAGGAATAGTGCGCGCAGCACTGGAATCGCTGGTCGAGCGCGTGGGACCGGGCGCGGCAATGCTACCTCACGCGCGCGCCACCGTGACGCAGGCGCTCGCCACCGCCGCGACGCCTGTCGTCGATCTCGTACGCGATCTGGCCGCGCAGGCGCACTACGGTTTTACTGGTATTGACCTTTCGCCCGCGCCGATGAGCGAGGACAGCATCGCCGGAGCCTTCGAGGCGGCGGGCCTGGGTCGGTTTGGCGAACCGGGGACGCTGGCGCTGGCCGCCGCCATCACACGGGGCATCAAGGATACCAGGCTGGTGACATGCGGCTATTGCGGGCTGATGTTGCCGCCGCTCGAAGACCGCGTGCTAGGTGAGCGCTGCGCCGAGGGGCTGCTGAGCGTCTCGTCGCTGCTCAGCCTCTCCTCGGTCTGCGGGACCGGGCTGGATACCGTGCCGCTCCCAGGCGACGTATCGGTCGAGCGGGTGGCGGCCCTGCTGATGGATGTCGCGGGACTGGCGGCGCGGCTACGCAAACCACTCTCAGCGCGGCTCTTCCTCGTGCCAGGCGCGCAAGCGGGCGAGATGACGCGCTTCGACTCACCCTATCTGACCAATACCCGCGTGCTGCCACTCTGATACAATGGGTCTGCCTGGATATGCGCTGGCGGCTGAAGCCGCGCCTAGGGGCCTGCGCTCCGCTACGGCCGCAAAGCCCGCCTGCGCGGGCTCCCACAGGATATGGCGGGCAAGCTGAGAGCAGTCTCTACGGGTGACTGGCGAACAATTAGCTGGTCACTATGTATCAATGGAGGCGAGATGAGGGCGCGACGGATCGAGTTTGGCGCGGGGATAGCAGCCTGCGCCTTGAGCGTGCTCGCCTTCGCCTTTCTGGTTTTCGCGCCTATCGTGCCGATCTGCACCGTAGCGGCTGCGCAGACATGCCCCGCGCATGCTGTCCGCTATGAGTCGCTGGCGCAGGCCCCGTCCGGCATTTCGACCTGGCTTTTTGTGCTGGCGATGCTGGCGCTCTCGCTGGCGGGCGGCGTCGGGGCCATTGTCGAGGCGCGGACGGGTCAGCGATTGGCGGCGATACCGCTCTGGGCGGCGACCGTGCTGGTCTTTGCTGGCTGCGCGCTGGCGGCGGGTGGCGCGGGCCTCATCTATCTCCCCTCGGTGCTGGCGCTCGGCCTCGCCGCCTACGCCTCGATCCTCTCCCGCCTCTCAGCGCGCAACCGACGTGCTACAGAGAATGACCATACATCTGAGTGACTGGCGTATGGCATTCGGAGTATCGGAATACGCGCGCCGCAGGCTGAAGACCTGCGGCTAATCGTGGAACCTGCATGCTGTTGATCATCAGCGCCTGACTCGATGCAGCGCCTCTGGGCAGTCCGCGCAGGCGGACTTCGTGGCCGCAGCGGAGCGCAGGCCGTTCAGGCGCGGTTTCAACCGCCAGCCTTCCTATGCCGCCGGGGCGACAACTTCCACATCGGCTTCCACATCGGCGGACGTCTCCGTCTCGGGTTCGGGCATACGCGCGCCGCGAATCCGCGGGTGCAGGCTCGCGGCCACCGCCACGGCCACCAGCCCGCCGCCCAACGCAAGCACCGTCGTTACCGCGCCCACATGCTCGATAAAGAATCCGGCGACCGCCAGGCCCAGTGGCAGACTGCCATAGAGCAGCAGGCGGATGATGCTGCTGATCCGGCCTTGCAGCGCGTCGGGAATCAGCGACATTCGGTAGCTGAACTGCGCTACGTTGATGACAGAGTAGACGGCTCCGAGGGCGGCCATCACGAAGCCC
>JAICKD010000702.1 GCA_025928125.1 Ktedonobacterales bacterium | reverse complement strand
GGGCGACATAGTCGCCCTGACAGGCTTTCAAGCCTTTTTCTGCCGTTACTCCGGCCTTTCAAGGCCGAGACCGCGCCCCTCACACCGCGAACTGCTCGGCGTCCTTTCGCTTGAAGTCGAGGCCGATGCCTGGCCGCGTCAGATCGGGATGGAGCAGTCCATCGGCTGGCGAGACGGCGCCATCAAAGAGCATACGCTCGATGCGCACATGGTCATGAAAGTATTCAATAGGCCAGAGATTGGGTAGGGCGCAACAAGCGTGCAGGTGCAGCGAGGGCGCGCAGTGGGCCGAGAGCGACATACTCCGCGCCTCGACTAGCGTTCCCGCCCGCAAAAAGCCGGTGATCCCCCCGCAGCGCGAGCCATCCGCCTGTTGCACATCGACGGCGCCAGCATCGAGCATCCGGCGGAAATACCAGAGATCGTAGCCATACTCGCCCGCCGCGATATTCATCCCCGCAGGCGCGCGGTCGCGGATGAGGCGCAGACCGTCCAGGTCATCCGAGGAGACTGGCTCCTCAAACCAGACGACACCGAGATCGGCAAACGCCTCCGCCTGTCGTAGCGCCTGTTTGCGCGTGTAGGCGCCATTGGCGTCCACGTAGAGATCCGCTTCTGCGCCTATCGCCGCACGGGCCGCGCGGACACGCTCCAGATCATCCGCGGGATGCGTGCCAATCTTCATCTTGACGCGCGGGATGCCCTGCGCGACCCAGCCGCCCAACTGCTGTTGGAGCTGGGCCATTCTATAGCTGGTGAAGCCGCCGCTGCCATAGACTGGCACGGCCTCGCGCGCCTGGCCGAGCAGTTTGCACAGGGGCAGGTCGAGTAGTTTCGCCTTCAAGTCCCACAGCGCCACATCGACGCCAGAGATCGCCATCGAGGCGACGCCGGGACGGCCCAAATTGCGGATGCTGTGAACCATCGCATCCCACGCGCCAGGCACATCGAAGGCGTTGCGCCCGCGAACGGTGGCGGCAAGCATGTCATGGATGAGCGTGGCGGTCGCCGTATCGGCGTAGGTGTAGCCCAGACCGCGCGCGCCTCCAGCAGTCGCCTCGACGACGACGAGCGTGGTCGAGTCCCAGGCATAGGTGCCGTCCGCTTCGGGTAGATCGGTGGGTATTCGATAGGCAGATACGTCAACGCGCTCGATGAGTACGGCTGTATTGCGAACTGACACGGATTTGCTCGAACCTTTCACATCTGGAATAGACGCCCGCCTGCTAAAATGCCAGCAGGGAATAGCTCTCTGACAGCTACCGACGAGCGTTGTTACCACAGGAACATATATCGCGGCATGATACTATTGCGGCTTCGCATTTGTTATGCCAATCTCATCGCCTGCCAGGCAGCCGCGCACTCTTGCGCATGTCTGTCGCATGTCTGTGGCCCGCACTCTGCGGAAGAGGGTGGGTGGACAGTGCGAGAGGATACATGGCTGTTTCGCCATTAATCTCCCGCCAGCGCAGAGTGGGCGCGTCGTTGCGCGCTTCCGCAAAAAAGGAATGGCTTAGCAAGGAAGGGAAAACGATGGCAAAGCGGACGGCCGACATACTGGTCGAGCGGCTGATCGAGTGGGGAGTGGATACGATCTTTGGATTTCCGGGCGATGGGGTGAATGGCATCTTCGAGTCATTGCGGACGCACCAGGACAAGATACGGTTCATCCAGGTGCGGCATGAGGAATCGGCGGCCTTCGCGGCATGCGGCTACGCCAAGTATACCGGGCGGTTGGGCGTCTGCCTGGCGACCTCTGGCCCTGGTGGCGTCCATCTGCTCAACGGACTCTATGACGCCAAGATGGACAATCAGCCGGTGCTGGCGATCACGGGGCATACCTTTCATGACCTGATCGGCACCCACTATCAGCAGGATGTCGATCTGACCAAAGTCTTTATGGATGTTTCCGTCTACAATGAGCGTGTCATGGGGCCAATGCACGTCAACAACGTCGTGGACGCGGCCATCAAGCACGCGCTCGGCTATCGGGGCGTGGCGCATATCAGCATCCCGAAAGATATTCAGGACTGGACGACCTCGGACGGCGACCGCTCGGACGCCAACATTCAGAAGCATAGCTCGGCGGTGTTTGTGTCCCAATATCCTCTGCCGACACAGGATGAGGCGCAACGCGCGGCGGACATCATCAACGCCGGGTCGAAGGTGGCGATGCTCGTGGGGCGCGGCGCGCTCAACGCCCGCAACGAGGTCACGCAGATGGCTGAGCTACTGGGCGCTCCCGTCGCCAAGGCGCTCCTGGGCAAGGCCGTTCTTCCCGACGACAGCCCCTACACCACCGGCGGGATTGGCCTGCTGGGTACGGCGGCCTCCTCCGATGCGATGGAGGATTGCGACACCTTCATTATGGTCGGCGCCAACTTCCCCTATATGGAGTTCCTGCCGAAGCCGGGGCAGGCTAAGACCGTGCAGATCGACATCGATCCCACGCGCATTGGCCTGCGGCATCCAGTTGAT
>JAICKD010000141.1 GCA_025928125.1 Ktedonobacterales bacterium | reverse complement strand
GTGCTGCGTGCGTAGAGCGCCACGACCTTCACTGCCAGCGTATGGTTGCCAAGATTCTCGACAATGCGTGTCACAGCCGCTGGCTCGTCCTCGACGAGGTTGCCTATGGCTTTACCCAAATGCAGGCAGAAGAGCTTTCGCGCCTCATCCGTCGCCAACAGTTGCAGATCCAGACACTCGCCAGCGGACAAGTAGCCGCGCGAGGTCAGGAGAATCGTTGCCTTCGCCGCCTGGAGTGGCGCGACTACCCGCTCGATATCCAGCCCAGGCTCGATATTATCGAGAACGACCAGGACACGCTTATTGAGCAGGATCTGGCATGCGGTATCACGCAACTGCCCGTCTGTGGCATCCGACGGAATAAGGCGCTGCGGCTCGAACCGGCGCAGCACATCGCAGATGACCTGGAAGGGATCGGTCTTGCCCTGACACATGACGAAGCGAGCGGCGCCAATGTACTGCCCCTCCGCCTGTAAGATTTCGACGGCCTTGGTGGCGAGGCTTGTCTTGCCGACGCCCCCGATACCTTTCACTGCGGTGATGCCAGTGGTGATCCCCCGGCGCAAGCGGTCCGTCAGCCAGTCTAACTCCCGTTCGCGCCCCACGAAGTGCTCTGGAAGTGGAGGGAAGCTACTTTCGTCCACTGCCTGTTCAACGGCTTCGGGAGCGATGGCGTCAGCGGGAGACGGGCGCGGCAGATACTGGCTCGCATCACCGGCTGGAGTGAGCAGAACGTCAGGGGTATCATTCGACTTGTTCCGCTTCACCCGCAGTTTATCGGCTTCCCGGCGAAACCGAGTGCGCTCATCGTCTGTCAGCGCGAGAGCGTCGGCCAGCTTCTCTACGGTGTCACGACGCGGGGTTCTCCGTGTCCCAGATTCCAACGCTTGAATCGCTTTGGCAGTCAGGCCGCCTGGCCGTGAGATACCATCTGTGATGTTCTCCGCCAGCATGTCTAATGTCAGACCAGCCCTTATTCGATAATGTCGAAGGAGCTGCGCAAAGGGCGTTTTGTTCTCCTGTGGGCGTGCTGCCATACCACCTCCGCGCATAGCCCAAGCCTTGACGGGCCATTTCAGAGAACATCCACACTGCTTTAGACAGCGTGAGAATCGCATGGTATCGCGCGATGATATCCGCGCCTGATAGACGGTGGTTGCTTGGACACATCATACCACGCCCCACCCAGCGGCCATCCCTCATACCCACAATGGATGTACACATTTGTAGGAGTAGTTGTGGGGCCAACTGTTACCCTAATTGTGAGTGGTGGATAGGATGGCGTCCACGCATAATAGGGGCATCCTCAATGCATCGCTGACGGAACGCCTCAGCGGATTGGGGGAAACAAGTAGTCACTGCATTGCCACTGTAGTGAAGGAAGGAGGGAGAATCAACTGATCTGATGTCCGCTGGCTGACCAGCGGAAGCGTACGGCCTGAAGCGCTCCATTTCCACATAGCTCGCGTCAGGCCTCGACCGCAAAGTGCCTCGTGAACCGCGTTCGCAAAAACGCAGCCTGTTTCTTTGTGCCATTAGCGTCGCTCACAAAGGAGAACACTCGTGTCCATTGTAATTTCTGACCGCGCCACAACGCAAGAGCCTCAGTTGACCTCAGTCCCATCGCGGCTTTCCGCGAGTAGCGATGTCCGTTCATGGCAGCGCCTGGTGGCCGTCATCGCGCTCGTCGGCATGCTGCTGGCGGCGCTCGTCGTCGGCTGGATTGCCCCTGAGGCTCACGGCGCTGGCGTCCTGGCAGCGACCACAGCTACGACCGCGACCCATACGATGGCGGCTGCGCCACACATCATATGTGGTGGCCTATCCCTGCCCTGCTAATCCAGGGCGCGCATCGCGCCAGGACGCTTATCGTGTATGTCAAGTGTGGCTGATTCCTTCAACGCCACCCCTCTCGCGAAGGGTTCTCACCTGTTCACCAGGTGAGGCCCTTCCGCTTTCCAGCATGCCAGTGGTGGTTCGCTTTAGCCATTCGCGAGCGGCATATTGCCTGTGATTCATTTCGCATCCCAGCGCTATCCTGGTATGGTACCATTGGCAATAGTCCCGCGCGCCGCGCAAAGCGGGCGGTCGCGGAGCCTTGCTGAGATATCCTTCCGTAGCTGCTGTTTGCCAGGTAGTTGGCGTTTGGATGGAGGAGTATTCTCATGCCTCTCATGCCAGCATGGCCAGCGCCCGATCATCCGAGCTGGCAGAATGAACGCGACTATTCGATCCCCCTTGCCCAAATTCTTCCCCAGGCGTTCGCGCTGCTCGCCACCAACCTCCGGGAGAATTACAATCGCGCGGCGACCCTGGTCCTTCCTTTTGTTCCGAAGACGGTCAGCGCACCGCAGCGCTTGCGCGTCTGCTACGTCATAGCGTCCTATCTCGCGTCGGACGACGACTATCGCGAGGCGCTGATCTGGCTGGACGAGGCGCTCGAACTCGCCTACCTGCTTGAAGACGCCGACGCTGTGCTGGACCATATCATCATGAGGTCTGGGCTGAACCGGGCGCTGATGCGCACCGGAGAAGCCGCCAGTGACCTCTACTCCGGTTTGACGCTTTTGGACCAGCGCGCGCAAGGCGCTCCACCACAAACCGATCTCAAGCTACACTTCACCGCGCAACTGGCGGGCTTCGAGTACTACCTGGGTCGTTACGAGGTAGCCGAACGGCTGCTGGACGACGCGCGGATGCTGACACACGAGGTACCTGCGGCGCTGCTCGACGCCGCAACGGTGGAATGGATACAGACACATCTCCATCGGCTGCGCGGTCGGCCAGAGGAGGCCATGCGGACCTCACTGGCGGCGGCTACAGTCTTCACAGAGTCGGGGTCCGCAATCTCAGCGGCCCGCGCGCAGGCATTAGTCGCGGACTCCGTGATGGACTATATCCCGGCCTTTCAAGCGGACGCGGATCGCGGCGCCATTCTCAAGCTTGCCTGGCCTCATCTGAGCATGGCGACGAGCCTCGCGCGTGAAGCGCACGATCCCATCGGCCGCCTGATGACCCAGCTGACGCGCATACGTTACGGACGCCTGCGGCAGAGCAGTGAGAATCGCATCGCGATGATCGAAAACGTAATCCGCAAGGCACGCAAGCTCGGCGACACCGCGGTTGTGGCCGAGGCGTTCACGTCGCTTGGCGACGAGCTGTTGGCGAGCGGCGAGATGAATTCGGCGCGCAATCTGTATCAGCAAGTGCTGGCGATGCTCGATGGCGGCGACTTCCCGGCGGTTGGCCTACGGGCTCGGCGCGCGTTGTTGAACGGGCGCTAGTAGAACTAGCGCTCGCTTAACGTACCCCGTCTCCGCCATCGAAGACCTGAATGCTCGGCTCGATCCCCTCCACGCCGACGACCTCGCGCCAGGCCTCGAAGCCAGCCTGGAAGGCCACCACGCCCGCCTCTGGCAATGCGATCTCGATGGCCTCCAGCACCTCTTCCGGCGAGGCGCCATGCGCCAACGCGGCGCGGATATGGCTCTGAAGCTGCCCTTTGCCAGCGCGCATCACAGTCAGTGTAGCGCAGAAGACCAACTCCTTTGTTTTGCGGTCGAGGCTGCGCTGGGTCGTATACACCGCGCCGATGAGCGCGTCGGCGGCCTTCAGCACGTCGAAATCCGCCTCTGCCATGCCCTTGTGATAGCCCAGCACATAGCCACGCCGCCGCGCCATATCGTCGATGAACGCCTGTTTTTCGTCTTGTGTCGCCATAACGAGCCTCCGTTCGCCAATCGCAACAGTCGTTAGGTTTCGCCCATATGAATCGTAGCATCAGCCCACATAACGACAACAGGCGTTCGTTACATAGAGGCGTATGGCCAGATGATGCCATTTGGCCATACGAAGCACGCGTCATACCAATTGTGGTGAGGTTGTTGGCGCAGACCCTCTCCCCAGCTCCTCCCCAGCGCGGGGAGGGGAGCCAGAATGCCAGCACGCCAGCGGCGGCGTCTGGCTCTGGCTCTGGTCCCCTCTCCCTGCAAGGGGGAGGGGTTAGGGGAGGGGGCGGTGGCCCCAGTGACAACGTCCCAGGCGAAACCAGTATCAGGCGACGTCAGGCGAGGGTTCACTCTGCTCGGGAGGCGACTCCAACTCGATTGCATTACCTCGCACCGGTCGGCGCGCACCGAATGCCGCCAGCACCGTCTCCAGAACCGGCAGCATGCTCGATGCGCGTCTAGCGCGGATGATGAGGTCCCACATTGGCTCGCACTTCTTCCAGCCACCGGCATAGGCGACATGGCGCAGGCGCTCGCCCCAGCGCGCGTGGGCTCCCGCTCCGCGCACAATCGCGCTCCAGCGGTAGAAGTCCCGGTATGCGCGCCAGTAGCCTGACTCCAGCGCCTCAGGCGTTAATTTGGCGGGGCGATAGACGACATGGCGTGTGTCATAGAGGTCCCAGTTGCTGTGGAGCAGCCGTCCCTGCGCCTGCATCCGTTTGTAGAGGGCGGTATCGGGGTAGGGCGTCAAGATGTGGAACGTCGCCGTCTCAATGCCCTGGTTAATGGCCCACTCGACGGTGCGGTCAAAGACGCTCTCGTCGTCCTCATCCATGCCGAAGACGAAGCTCGCGTTGACCATGACGCCAAGGTCGTGCAGGCGACGGATGGCGGCGGAGTAGTCGCGATTGAGATTCTGATATTTGCGCTGCTCTTGCAGGTTCGACGAATTGAGCGTCTCGAAGCCGACGAAGAGGCTGCGCAGACCAGACGCCGCAGCCTGCTCTAGCAGTCCCGGCCGCAGCACCGACTGCACCGTACCCGCCGCCTGCCACAGCCGCTCCATCCCGCGCATGCCCTCGAAGAGGCTTGCTGCGAAGCGTGGATTGCCAAGGAGATGGTCATCGAGGAAGTAGAGATGTTTGCCGGGCAGCCGCGCGATCTCGCCAAGCGCGTCATCCACCTGCTGCGTGTAGAACGATTTGCCCCCTTTGAAGAAGGCCTCTTTGTAGCAGAAGTCGCAGACATGCGGGCAGCCGCGCGAGACCACAATCGAGTTGGGAACGAGGTAGTGGCTGCGCTTGATGAGGTCGCGCCGGATACGCGGCATCCCTTGGAGGGTGCGGACAGACGACGTATAGACCGACGCCGGGTGGCCCGCCCGGTAGTCCGCCAGGAAGGTCGGCCACGTATCCTCGCCGGGGCCGAGAAAGATGCTGTCCGCGTGCTGGGCGGCTTCCTCTGGCAGCGAGGTGACATGCAGCCCGCCCAGCGCGACGTAGACGCCCCTGGCGCGATAGTGGTCGGCGAGCGCATAGGCGCGGGAGGCCGAGGTGATATAGACCTGGATGACCACCAGGTCCGGCTCGTCGTTGAGGTCAAGCCGCTCGACATGCTCGTCCTGAAGCGTCACCTCGTCGTCAGGGTTCAGATAGCCCGCGAGCGTCGCCAGGCCGAGCGGCGGGAAGAGCGAATACTTGATCGGGCGGAAGTAGGGGCTGAGCGCCTCGGTCAGTGCGGGTAAAATCATCTTCACCTTCATCGTCTCGCACCTCTCTGCTTCGCGTTCGCGACGCTATCTCGTTTATCGCCACTGCCTCCTCGCCAGTATGAAGTATCGGCCTGGCATATCGCCACGCCTCGGATGCTAGTTTCGGCGCCCTCGATCATCGCAGCCGGTACACCTGGGTGCGCGCTCAAGAAGCAATCGGGTGATTTCTCACTGGCCGCCTACCGGGCCGAGCCGGGGGATTTCGGGCGCATGGCCGCGCTTGTAGATCATGATCGTGCGCTGGAACGTGATGACGACGACACCATCCTGGTTGTAGCCGGTCGTGCGCACCGTCACGATGCCAACGTCCGGGCGCGTGGCGGACTCGCGCGCCGCAAGCACCTCGGATTGCGAGTAGATCGTGTCGCCCTCGAAGACAGGCTGTGGCAGCCGCACATCGTCCCAGCCGAGGTTGGCGAAGACGTTCTGCGAGATGTCGGTGACGCTCTGGCCGGTCACCAACGCCAGCGTGAAGGTCGAATCCACCAGCGGCCTGCCGAACGCGGTCTGGGCGGCGTAATGGTGGTCGAAGTGGATCGGGGCGGTGTTCTGTGTGAGCAGCGAGAACCACAGGTTATCGGTCGTGGTGACCGTGCGCCCCAGCGGATGCTGGTAGACATCGCCTACGGTGAAGTCCTCGAAGAAGCGTCCGCGCCAGCCTTCTTTGATCGCCATGATTCGCGCCCCTTTTCCCTTCGCTGTTTCATATGTGGTCTGTCGTCCCCTGAATGTATACCGCATGGCCCTCGTCACGTTCGCTGAGGTGGATAAGTCCAAGTTTGGGGTAGTGGTTAAAGGGCAAGTCAGCATAGACACAGCAAGAAGTGTGTGACGAAGCGATTTTCCCAATGGAGTGGGCTGTTATCAGGGAAAATGGAATTCCTTGCTGGTATGCTATAATCGAGCTAACTCTCGCTATTGACAGATTCTCAGGATAATCGCGGACTACGGCATGAAGCGACGGAACGAGGGACAACATATGGGCAGGCTGCGTGACCACTTCGACGAGTTTGGCAATCCCAAGGGGCTGGCGTTCGACCTCGGCGGCGGCGACGAGCAGCGCATGCGCGACGAGAAGATATTGCTGTATACGCCATTCAATACTGCTCAATACCACGGATCGCACTTGATTGCCGCTGTCGCCGAGCGCAATATCTCGATGGATATCGTATCGGCGGGCAGTCAGCTCGATGAGACGACGCTTAGCCGCTACACCCAACTCTGGTATGTATCTGGAACGGCGCCGACGCTCAGTTCCCATCAAATCGACTTGATCGCGGACTTTGTCAAGCGCGGCAACGGGCTTGCCATCTGGGCCGACAACGACCCGTTCTATGCCGATGCCAACCTGCTTGCCGAGCGATTGATCGGCACACGGTTCTCCGGTGACAAGATGGCCGACCAAATCATGACTCCCTGGGATCAGGTAGCCCCAGGCCACTTCATCGAGCACCAGTTAACCCACGGTGTCAATAATCTGTATGAAGGCGTGACCATCTGCACCATCCGCCCGGTCGAAGGTCTGACAATCCTTGGTCAGAGCCACGATGGGCAACTGAATATCGCATGCTTCGAGCGCGGGCAGGAACGCATTGTGCTCGATACCGGATTCACGAAACTGTACAATGGGTACTTCCAGCGCGCTGCTGGCACCGCGCGCTATCTGCGCAATATCGCCTTCTGGCTGGCGCGTGGCAGCCGTGGCGTCGAGTATCGGCTCTTTACCCCTGGCCGGGGCAAGCTCGCGACGGTTGTCCCCGGCAGCGCCTCCGAGCCATATCGGCAGACCGTGACGCAGCCGGTCACGCTCACCTACATCCTTTCGTGGAACGATGAGGCGTCGCTGCGGCTGAGTGTTCGCGATCCACGCGGGCAGATCGCGCGCGACGAGACCACACAAAGTTCGCCGCTGCGTGTGGAGGTGCGCGCGACAACGCCCGGCGAGTGGACTGCCCAGGTGACGGGCGTGCGCTCAGCGCAGCCAGATGTCGCCTACGTGCTCACCCTGGC
>JAICKD010000750.1 GCA_025928125.1 Ktedonobacterales bacterium | reverse complement strand
GATCAGGCAGATGCTCGATGCGGGCATGATCGAAGAATCGGATGAGCGCCCCGACCCCGCATTAGATGACGAGCGCCGCCGCTACTATCGCCTGACCAGCTTCGGGCGGCGCGTGGCGCAGGCGGAGGCGGCGCGGCTGGCCCAGTTGGTGCGCGCGGCGGAGGCGCGGAAGCTGCTGCCTGGCACAAACGGCGCGGCTGGAATCGAGGGGGCGTCATGAGCGCTACCACTCGTAAGACACTTCGGATGCTACGGCTCTCCGTCTGGCTCTATCGTCGCTTGCTAGTCGCCTATTCGCAACCATTCCGGCGGCGCTACGGCGTGGAGATGGTTCAGGTTTTCCGCGACTGTTGCCGCGAGGCGACCGCTACCGATGGGAATGTCGGCCTCTTGCGCTACTGGTTGATCGCATTGGGCGATCTCATCGTGAGCGCGTTGGCCGAGCGCCGCCGAGAGGAGTTGCATATGACGCGCGTGCTATGGATTCGCGTTGGTAGTTTGGCGGCAATCATTGGCGGAAGCATCGCCACCGTATTCGCCGGGATAAGCCTGATATACTCTACCAATCCATCATTGAATCAGCATGAAACGCTCGCTTCTGATATGGTTTCTGTCCAGTTTGTCGCATGGTTGGCGCCCGCGCTGGCGCTGCTCTTTGTACTGGCCCTTATTGGCGTGCAGGCGCGCGGAGCGAGCCGAGCAAGAGCGATTGGCTGGATAAGCATCACTGTAGCAGTCCTTGGGATGATCATCTCCAGTCTGGGCAGTGGGCTGACCTCGGCGCTCATGTATTGGCAGGCCGACACGTGCAACAGTGCGCTGAACTGTAACTTCTACGATCCAAGCGGCTACCTGATGATGGGCAACATGGTTGGACTGTTAGGGACGGTGATTTCCGCAATTGGCATGGTTATCTACGGCATCGTTGCCCTGCGGCGTCGTGTTCTGCCACGAGGTAACTGGCTCCTGCTGGCTGTGGGAATCACCGGGCTGCTGGACGCGATAGCGACATTTATTGGCACGATGACAGTGAACAGCATTGACGCTACGGGCATATTGAAGGTGACGATTATTCTCAGTGTGCCTGCTCTTGCAGCTGACATTGCCTGGTTATTGCTCGGAGTTGCGATGTGGCCGCGCGGCGGCGAGGAAACACTAGCACAAAATGCCTCAACTCCCGTCGAGCCAGTCATCTAGGGCCACGACGCCCCCACCGATGAGTCATCCGTCGCTATCTGCTCGTCCACTGTGTTGTCAGATGCGTCGGACGCTGGGATGCTGGCGAGTGAATGTGCCATCCCCGGCAGCAGCGCCAGCGCCAGCACACCCGCGAGGAGCTTGCCCGCCGCCTGGATGTTGAGCACGGGGATGACGCCGAGCGTGGTGCTGACCGTTCCAGCGATGACCGTTCCCACCAGCGTGAAGACGCCCATCGCCGTGCCAAGGATGCCGAAGATGCGGCCAAGGTAGGCCTCGGGCGCGCTGGTCTGTAGCCGCGACTGCGAGCCGGTGAGCACGCCCACGCCCGAGATGCCTACTGCGATGAACAGGCCAACCTCCACCCACAGCACCGGCAGCGTCAACCCAGCCAGTGTGAGCCAGGCGGGCGCGCCATAGATGGCAATCGAGATCGCGCCAAAGGCCAGCCAGTTCAGGCCGATGGACCAGCGCGAGAGCAGCCGCTGACCGAGCCAGCCCGCCACCAGCCCGCCGAGCAGTCCGCCGACGGCCTGCGCGCTCATCAGCTCACCAATCTCCAGCGCGCCGCCATGGAGCGCCTGATAGACGAAGACGGGATAGAGCACGCCGAAGACGCCTTCGCCCAGCGCCGAGATGGTGAAGGTCGCCACCAGCACCCAGAGCGTCCGGCTGCCGAAGAGCACCCGCAGGCCGCTCACCCATTCGCTGCGCAGATTGGCAAGGGGGTTGCCTGTGGCAGCATCGCGGGAGGCCACGCCCTTCGCCGCGACGGCGGGAATCCCGGTGAGCACCAGCGCCGCCAGCAGGAATGAGACCGTATCCGCCACGACGATGCCATTCAACCCGAAGAAACCAGCGATGACGCCGCCGAGCGCCGGGCCAACCAGCCGCGAGAGGTTGCTGCTGAGCGAGTTGAGCGCATTGGCGGGCACTAGCTGTTCCTCGGTGACAAGGGCGGGCAGCAGGGCATTCTGGGCCGGGAGAGTGAACTGCTCGAAGCAGGTCTCGGCG
>JAICKD010000202.1 GCA_025928125.1 Ktedonobacterales bacterium | reverse complement strand
GGTGATGTTTTGCAGAAAGATCAGCGGCGTCTTGCGCTGGCAGCAAAGCTCGATGAAGTGCGTCGCCTTGAGCGCGCTCTCGGAGAAAAGGATGCCGTTGTTGGCGATGATGCCGACGGGATAGCCCATCAGCCGGGCGAAGCCGCAGACCAGCGTCGTGCCATAGAGCGCCTTGAACTCGTGGAAGCGGCTGCCGTCCACCAGCCGGGCAATGATCTCGCGCACGTCGAAGCTCTTGCGCGGATCGCTCGGCACGATGCCAAACAAGTCGTTCGGGTCGGCTTTGGGCGGCTCCGGCGGCAGCACGTCCCACGGATAGTCCTTGCGCCGGTTGAGGTTGGCGACGATCTCGCGGACGATGGCCAGCGCGTGCTCGTCGTTGAGCGCATAGTGGTCGGTGACGCCGGACTTCCGGCTATGCACGTCCGCGCCGCCCAAATCCTCGGCGGAGACCTCCTCGCCAGTCGCCGCCTTCACCAGCGGTGGGCCAGCCAGAAAGATGGTGCCGTTGCCGCGCACGATCACCGTCTCATCGCTCATCGCTGGGATATACGCGCCGCCTGCCGTACACGACCCCATCACCGCCGCGATCTGCGGGATGCGCTTGGCCGACATCTGCGCCTGATTGTAGAAGATGCGGCCAAAGTGCTCGCGGTCGGGGAAGACATCGGCCTGAAGTGGCAAGAACGCGCCGCCGGAGTCCACGAGATAGATGCAAGGCAGGTGGTTCTCCTCGCCGATCTCCTGCGCGCGCAGATGCTTCTTGACGGTCATCGGGAAATACGTGCCGCCCTTGACTGTCGCGTCGTTGGCGACGATGACGCACTCCTGTCCCTCGACGACGCCTATGCCCGTCACGATGCCTGCCGAGGGCGCCTCATCGTGGTACATGCCATTCGCCGCCAGCGGATTGAATTCCAGGAAGGGCGTCTCGGGGTCGCAGAGCAGCTCGATCCGCTCGCGGGCCAGCAGTTTCTTGCGGGCACGATGTTTGGCGATGGCGCGCTCGCCGCCGCCCTGGCGCACGCGCTCGGTGCGCAGGCGCAGTTCCTCGACCAGCCCGGCGAAGTTGGTGCGATTCTCCTGGTATTCCGGGCTGTTGCGATCTATCCGGCTCTCAAGCACAGCCATAGTGCGATATCCTTCCTCGACGCTGAAGACGATGCGGTTGGGAAGCAGCCTAATAGAACGCGGCTGTATCCTAGCCGAGCATATCACCATGGCGGCGCTCGCTTCAATCAATCGCCTGGGAGTTGGTCGGCTTTTTCCGCTTTTTCTCGCAAGTACGACAACTGGTCATGGATGGCGACTGGCAGCAACGTTCGTCCATGGCGAGTTCGCAGCATGAATGCCGCGGCTAATCCTGAGATCCCTTGCCCATCAGCGGGATACAGGAAACACAGGATTAGCCGTAGGTCTTCAGCCTACGGCGTGTATGCCTTAAATATCGGGCGACCTAAAAGGGGTGAGATCTTACGATGCCTGGTACCCACGAGGCTGAGCTGGCGGCGCGCTGGTCGGCGGGCGTGTGGCGCGGGGCGACGCTGCGGAGCGAGCGCGGCGAGACGTTTCGCGTGATCTTCGAGGGCAGGCGCGGCGGTGGCGCTGGCCCCGACTTTTGCGATGCGGTGCTGGCCCGTCCTGATGGCAGCTATGTCTACGGCGATATCGAGTTGCACCTGCGTCCCGCCGGATGGCACGCGCACGGCCACGCCGATGATCCTCGCTACAACGGGCTGGCGCTCCATGTCGTGCTCAGACGCGGCGCGCGCGACCCGGCGGAGACACCGCTTGCCAGCGGTCGCGCCGTGCCACTGGTCGTCCTGGGTGAGGCTCAGCCGCTCGTGGCGGAGACACTCTGGCGCTGGCCCTGCGCCGGAATCGCCAGGCCAGAGAATGCGCTCCTGCTCGCCGAACTGCTGCATACTGCTGGGATGGCGCGCTTCGCCGAACATGCCGCGCGACTGGAAGATGAACCGCGGGCGTCTACCGCTCCGGTTGAAGATGGGTGGGATAGCCCAAACCGCATCCTCTGGCTGGCGCTGGCCGAGGCGTTAGGCTACGGACGCGACCGCGTGACGCTCCGACGGCTGGGGGAGTCCCTACTGTCTGCATCCCCGACTTCGCTGGATTATGCGGCGCTTCCGGGTATCGAACGGATACGGGCGCGCGGCCTGCTGGCGTGGTACGGACGCTGGCGGCGCGATGGTCCATGGGCCGCGCTAGAGCCTGTCATTCGCTCAGGCGAGCCACACCAGGCGGTTCGGGCGCTGCTCGCGGCGCTGCGCGTCGCGGAGAAGGGCGCGGTCTCACCGGCGCGCGCGGCGATCGTCGCGGTCAACGTCGCGCTGCCATTTGCGGCGGCCCTCGCGGCGACCTCTGGCGATGGCGCGCTGGCCAGCCGGGCGCGGGCCATTTACCAGGCGTGGCCGGGGCTGTCCTCGAACCAGATCGTTCGTGAGATGGCACGCACGCTCGGCCTCGCGCGGCTGCCACGGGGCGCGCTGGCGCAGCAGGGTCTGCACCACCTCTGGCAGCACGCCTGCCGTGAGAAGCGCTGCGGCCGCTGCCCCTGCAATTGCTCCAACCTGCTACACTGAGGGTAGAGCGATGGCAGATGGCTATCAAACATGCCAGCGGACATGAACGGCGAGTGCGATGCAAACATCAGGGGGCGTAAAGATGGCAGACGAGCGCGGCTTCTCGACGCGGGCAATTCATACAGTGCATTATCACGGTGGCGGCAAGGGCCAGCCCATTGCCTTCCCGCTCTTCCAGTCATCGAGCTTCGCCTTCGAGACCGCCGAAGACCAGGAGAGCGTCGCCACGGGCAGAGAGCCTGGCTACGCCTATAGCCGCGCCTCCAATCCAACCACCGACGCGCTTGAGCAGACCATCGCCAACCTGGAAGGCGCTGAGGCCGCCACCAGCTTCGCCTCGGGCATCGGCGCGGTCGCGGCGGCCATTCTCGCTGTGGTGGAGAGCGGTCAGCACATCCTGGCGACCGAGCAAATCTACGGCGGCACCTATGGCCTGCTGACGCGCACGCTGCCCCGCTTCAACATCAGCCACACCTTTGCCGACGCCACCGACCTCGCGACGTTCGAGCGGGCGATTCGTCCCGAGACGAAACTCATCTGGGCGGAGACGATCAGCAATCCCACCACCTCGGTACTCGACATTCGGGCGCTGGCGGAGATGGCCCACGCGCACGGCGCGCTGCTGGCGGTGGATAGCACCTTCACCAGCCCGTATCTCGCCCGCCCGCTGGAGGACGGGGCCGATCTAGTGGCGCATAGCGCGACCAAGTATATCGGCGGCCACGGCGACCTGATCGCCGGAGTCGTCGCCGGAAATCACGCGCTGGTCCACAAGGCGCACACCATGCGTGTTGACTTTGGCGCCTGCGCCGGACCGCTGGAGGCGTGGCTGATGCTGCGCGGCCTCAAGACGCTCTCGCTGCGGATGGAGCGCCACTGCGCCAACGCGCTAGGCCTCGCCCGCTTCCTGCAAGAGCAGCCTGGCGTCACCAGGGTCCACTATCCTGGGCTTGAATCGCATCCGCAGCACGCGCTGGCAAAGGCGAGGATGCCCGGCTTCGGCGGCGTGCTCAGCTTCGAGGTCGCGGGCGGCAAACCGGCAGCATACCGCGTGCTCAATGGGCTGAAGATGTCGCTGCGCTCGGCCAGTCTGGGCGACGCCGATACGCTGGTCTCGCATCCCGCCTCGATCTCGCATAGTGGCCTGAGTGCCGAAGACCGCGCGAAGTCGGGCGTCACCGATGGATTGATCCGCGTGGCAATCGGCCTGGAAGACCTGCCCGACATCATCGCCGACTTCGATCAGGTGCTGAAGCAGGTGGGGTAGGGAGGCGGGCGGTTAAAACCGCGCCTGAAGGGCCTGCGGCCACGAAGTCCGCCTGCGCGGACTGCCCAGACTCTTGCCGCCGATACGTTCTGCTTGCGAGCAATTCCGCCTATTGCGCCAGCATCGCTCTGATGGCCTGGCTGAGAGCGGCTGTGAGCTTTTGAAGGCCACTCTCGCTGGGGCTATAGATGATATGTCGCTGCTGGCGCAGATCGAAGGGTACAGAGGAGATGTCCTGCGCTAGCAAAATCGCCTGATGGCCCATCATGTGCGCCAGCCCAAGCTCGTAGAGCACGTTGCCGTTCGCGCCTGTCAGATCGGCGATCACGAGCTGTGCGCGAATCAGCGAGCTCCATATTTGCCCGATGATATCGCCAGCCTGAAGAATGTCATCGCCACGTCGGCAGGTCAGTCCCTGACCCTCGACCGCGTGCCTGATGCCCCGCTCATAGACCGACTGGAAGCCCAGGGCAAATGGCATGAGGACAAAGCAGAGTTTCGCGTCGCGCTCGAACGTGCCAACCGGGAAGATCGAGATAGGTTTGAGCTGATACTCACGACCCTCACGCCGGACCCGGAGACCGCCAATGGTAGGCACGTCAACTCCAGAAGACTCGACGAGCCTCCGCACTTTTCCCTGATAGTCAGCAGAAGCGCTGAGCGCTGCCCGGAGCCTGATGCGATAAGAATTGTTGTCCAGGTATGCCGCATAGGATTTGGACATTGCACCCTGGATGGCCGTAAATGCCCTCGCGTTGAGCGCCTCCTCTGCACCATAACTTCCTCCGAATAACTTCACAAGGATATCGCGTTGTCTCGGGAGGGCTCTCAATTTTTGTAAATCAGGCTCTCTACCCGCAATTTCTACTGTGTCAAATTGATCTTGCGCCCGGCCAGTAATGGTCAATTGGCAGGCTAGCAGGGCATTCGCCATCACTTCGTTGCCGGTGTCGAGCAGATATAATATCGCTCCTGCCTGGATCGCCTGGTCATCCAGAATTTCTGCCATCTCACCATTCTCATTTCACATCAGCTGTTGCCTGACCGCACCAAAATCGAGGGGCATACGGAGTCTATGGAAAGCTGCTTTCCTGCTAGCATCCAGTGTACCATGCGGGCTGTATGTGTCAAGAATGAGAGGTGTTACGCCCGCGCCGCGATATTCCGCTCCAGCCGCGCCATTGCCTCGTCAAGGCGGTCGTCGGCGACGGTGAGCGAGATGCGCACGTAGCCCTCGCCATTCGAGCCGAAGTTCGTGCCGGGGGTAACGGCGATGCCCGCGTGATCGAGCAGGTCGTAGGCAAACTCGTTCGAGGTGCGACCCTCAGGGATGCGCGGCCAGACGTAAAGGCCCGCCGCTGGCGTCGCCGCCCGTAGACCGATACGCTGGCACGCGGCCACGACGCGATCACGCCGCCGCTGGTAGATCGCGTTGCGCTCCGCCACCCACTCTGGCGGCAGGGCAAGCGCGCGAATCGCCGCAATCTGAATTGGCTTGAAGATGCCCGTATCGATGTTGCTCTTGAGCCGTGTCAATCCCTCGACAACGGTGGCGTTGCCCACCAGCGCGCCAATGCGGAAGCCCGCCATGTTGTACGCCTTCGAGAGCGAGTGTAGCTCGACCGCCACATCCTTCGCGCCATCGATTTCCAGCACGCTCGCGGGGCGCACGCCGTCGAAACAGACCTCGGCATAGGCCATATCGTGGATCAACAGCAACCCGTGCTCGCGGGCGAAGCGTACCGCTTCCTCGAAGAATGCGCGCGGCGCCGTGGCTCCGGTCGGGTTGTTGGGATAGTTCAGCCAGAGCGTGCGGGCGCGGCTGAGCGCCTCCTCCGGGATGGCGTTGAGGTCGGGCAGCCAGCCGTTCTCTTCGGAGAGCGGCAGATCATGCGCCACGCCGCCAATCATCGCCACCGCCGTCGCCGCCACCGGATAGTTGGGGTTGGGCAGCAGCGCGACATCGCCCTCGTTCATGACAACAGCGGGCAGGTGGGCCAACCCCTCCTTCGAGCCAATCAGCGGCAGCACCTCGCGCGCCGGATCGAGCGAGACGCCGAAGCGGCGACCGAACCAGTCGGCGTATGCCTGGCGTAGCTCGGGCATGCCTGCGTATTCAGGATAGCGCTGGTTGGCCGGATCGTGCGCGGCGGTGGTCAGCGCGTCGAGCGCCTCAGGCGGCGTTGGCAGGTCGGGATCGCCCATCGAGAGACTGATAACATCCACGCCTGATGCGCGCTTCTCAGCGATTTTGCGGGCATAGGCGGCGAAGTGATACGGCGGCAGGCTTTGCAGGCGGCGCGAGAGTTCCACTGGTGGCTCCTTGCTGGCTCGTGGCGGGCAGGTGACGGGTGAAAGATGATAGCGGCGTTCACACAAAGTATAACAGCCACCACGGCTGGCGGCTAAAGCCGCGCCTATGGGCCTCCGGCCACAAAGGCCGCCTCCGCGGCCTCAAAATAGAGGCGAAATTGTCACCCATTTCTGGAGCCT
>JAICKD010000399.1 GCA_025928125.1 Ktedonobacterales bacterium | reverse complement strand
GGCCACCGATCCGGCGAAGGCGCGCGACGAGATCGCGGCAGTCTGGCGGCAGGAGAAGGCCGATTTTCGCGTCGAGCTGGTCGAGGCGCTGGCCAATCACCTCTCCGCCGGTGACGAGGCGCTGCTCGAAGCCGCGCTGGACGACCGTAGCGGCAATGTGCGCGCTGCGGCGCTGCGGCTGCTGGCGCGGATTCCTGGCTCAGCGTATAGGTCACGCGCCATTGCCCGCGCCGACACGCTGCTGACGATGGGCAAGAAGAAGCTGGCGACCACACTGCCCGAGGCGCACGAGAAAAGCTGGGAGCGCGATGGCATCGTGGCGAAGACACGCCAGGGCATGGGCGAGCGCTCGTGGTGGCTGATGCAGACCATCGCGGTGACGCCGCCCGCGCACTGGGTCGAGCGGTTCAGCCTCTCACCCGCCAACCTGATTGCCACCGCGACCGACGAGCATGGCGCCGAGGTATTGGAGAGCTGGTCGCGCGCCGCCGTGCTCTATGATGCGAGCGACTGGGCGCCTCTGCTGGTGGAGGCATGGAGCAAACGGCTCGGCAAGCGCGCCAGCGGTGGCATATCGCCGCTGGAGATGTGCGAGTTGCTGCTGCCCAAGCTGCCGCAATCCGCACTGGAAGCGATGGCGCTGAAGATCCTACGGCATGGCGAGTCGAAGCAGGATATCGCCTGGGATACGCTGGTGGCGGCGCTGCCCCGCCCATGGAGCACCGAACTCGCCCGCGAGTGGCTCGCCGGGCTGCGCGCCTTCGCCCGCGACGAGCTGCCGTCGTTGAAGAGCTACGCTCCCGACTGGCGCGACTGTTCGGAGGAGCACGCGACACTCCTGCCAGTGGAATGTCTGGATGAGGCGCTCTCGCCCTGGGAGATGGACGAGTATGAAAACAACCGATGGCAGGCGAACTCCTGGCGCGAACAACATGATCGCTTTCTCAAGACGGTGCGCCAGCGCCAGCGCATCCGCGACGAGATTCCGGGGAGGAACGCATCACCGCATGGTGGGTAGCGATAGATCGGGGGAACGCGCCGTAGGCTGAAGCCCTACGGCTAATCCTGAGGGATATGTGCGCTTTGATGGGCGAAAGAGACTCGAAAGTCAGCGGGATTAGCCGCGGCATTCATGCCGCGAAGGTGGCCAATCACCTACCTTGCCATATGCGAAGGTGGCCAGTACCCATCCCGCCCATGAGTAAATCAGCGCGTAATTGATGTGAGGAGATTGAATCACCATGGCCAACGATACCTCTGGGAATATCGTCAACGATGCCGTCCTGCGCCAGCACGCCGAGCAGCAATTCGCCGAAGAGCTGGCCGAGCTTGCCCGCGTCGATGACCGCCAGCGTCCGCCCAATTGGACGCTCTCGCCATGGGCCGTACGCACCTACCTGCTTGGCGGCAAGCTGGACAGCGGCTTCACCATCTCGCCCAAATACATCGGCAACGCCCGCCTGATCGAGATCGCTGTCGCCACCCTCGCCACCGACCGCGCCCTGCTGCTCTACGGGCTTCCGGGAGTCGCAAAGTCGTGGGTGTCCGAGCATCTGGCCGCCGCCATCACGGGCGACTCGACGCTGATGATCCAGGGGACCGCAGGCACCGACGAGTCCGCTATTCGCTACGGCTGGAACTACGCGCGGCTGCTGGTGGAGGGACCGTCGGCGGATGCGCTGGTCGTCAGCCCGATGATGCGGGCGATGCGTGAGGGGCGGCTGGCGCGAATCGAGGAGTTGACACGCATACCCGCCGAGGTACAGGATACGCTGATAACCATCCTCTCCGAGAAGACGCTGCCCGTGCCTGAGCTGAACACGGAGGTGCAGGCGCAGAAGGGCTTCAACGTCATCGCGACGGCCAACAACCGCGATAAGGGCGTCAACGAGCTATCGAGCGCGCTGATGCGTCGCTTCAATACGGTGGTACTGCCGCTGCCCGCGACGATGGATGAAGAGGTGGAGATCGTGGACCGCCGCGTGGCGCAGCTTGGCCGCGCGCTGGAACTGCCCGCCGAGAAGCCCGCGCTCGAAGAGATTCGCCGGGTGGTCACGGTCTTCCGCGAACTGCGTGACGGCGTGACGGCGGACGGCAAGACGAAACTGAAGACGCCCTCCGGCACGCTCTCCACCGCCGAGGCCATCTCGGTGATGACCAACGGGCTGGCGATGGCCGCTTACTATGGCGATGGCGCGATGCATGCGGGCGATCTGGCCGCCGGGCTAACCGGCGCGATCATCAAAGATCCGGTGCAGGACCGTATTGTCTGGCTGGAATATCTGCAAACGGTGGTCAAGGACCGTAATGGATGGAAAGACTTCTATCGGGCCTGCCACGAAGTAATCTGAGGACGTGCCACCGTGACCACTCACATCTTTGGCATTCGCCACCACGGGCCGGGCTGCGCGCGGGCGCTGCGCGAGGCGCTCGAACGGCTCGAACCAGATATCGTGCTGGTGGAGGGGCCGCCCGACGCGCATAGCGTGCTGCCGCTGCTGACCCATCCCGCGATGAAGCCGCCAGTCGCGCTGCTGATCTACGCACCCGACGCGCCCGCCCATGCCGTCTACTATCCCTTCACCACCTTCTCGCCCGAATGGCAGGCGATGAGCTACGCGCTGACCCGCAATATTCCGGCGCGCTTCATCGATCTGCCGCAGGCGGTGCGGCTGGCACAGGAAAAATCTGAAGAGAAGGACGATAAGCCCGATACGCCGGTCGCAACGGAAGTGAAAGCTGGACCGGAGATGCTCCCGGCGGCGGATGCCGTCGCCGAGGCCGCGCCCGAGACGCCGACCGCGGATGCGCCCGCCGTCCGCGATGATCCGCTGGCGATGCTGGCGGAGGCGGCGGGCTATGCCGACCACGAACTGTGGTGGGAGCGCCAGATCGAGCAGCGTCAGAACGCCAACGACCTCTTCGACGGCATTCTGGAGGCGATGACCGCGCTTCGGAGCGACCTGACGCCCAAAGACGAGGAAGAGGCGCTACGCGAGGCCCATATGCGCCAGGGCATCCGCACGGCGGAGAGCGAGGGATTTGCGCGGATCGCCGTCGTCTGCGGCGCGTGGCATACCCCCGCGCTGGCGCAGCGTGACGACGTGAAGGGCGACGCCGCGCTGCTGAACAAGTTACCGCGCACGAAGGTTGCCGCGACCTGGATTCCCTGGACGAACTCGCGGCTCGCCTGGCGCAGCGGCTATGGCGCGGGCGTCGGCTCGCCCGGCTGGTACGAGCACCTCTGGACGGTGACCGACCGTATGGGTACGCGCTGGATGTCGCGGGCAGCCCAGCTGCTGCGGAGCGAGGGCCTGGATGTCTCCAGCGCCAGCGTGATCGAGGCGGTGCGGCTGACCGAGGCGCTGGCGGCGCTGCGCGATCTGCCGATGCCAGGGCTGGACGAGATGCACGAGGCGACGCTCACCGTGCTCTGCAACGGCGATGAGGCGCCGATGACGCTGATCCGCGAGAAACTGGAGATCGGCGAGCACATGGGCGAGGTGCCGCCAGAGACGCCCGCCGTCCCGCTCCAGCGCGACCTGGAAGCCCGTCAGCGTCGGCTGCGCATGCCCCCTTCAGCCGACTCAAAGGAGTACGACCTCAATTTACGTCTGGACAATGAGCGAGCGCGCAGCAAACTTCTCCATGCCCTGCGGCTGTTGAACATCCCCTGGGGGGAGCAAGGCCACGTTAGCGGCAACGTGCTGGGATCGTTCCATGAGATTTGGCGGCTAGAATGGAAGCCCGAGTTTGCCGTCGCCATCATCGAGGCGAACGTCTGGGGCAACACCATCGAGTCCGCCGCGACCGCCGCCGTGCGCGATGCCGCCGCCAAAGCGGACCATCTCGCCGAGCTGACCGAGCTGCTGGACCGCGCGATGCTGGCCGATCTGCCCGGCGCGGTAGATGACCTGCTCGTGCATATTCAGGCGCGGGCAGCGGTCTCCGCCGACGTGCGCCGCCTGATGGACGCGATGCCGCCGCTGGCCAGGGTGGCCCGTTATGGCGACGTGCGCGGCGCGCGGGCCGAGCGAGTGCTGCCCGTCGTGGATAATCTCTACGCCCGCATCGTCGTGGGGCTGCCGATGGCCTGCGCCTCGCTGGATGATGACGCCGCCAACGAGATGGTCGAGAGCATCGAGCGCGCGCAGCAGGCGATAGATACCTTGCAGCACGACGATCTGCGCCTGGCGTGGCAAGGGGCGCT
>JAICKD010000246.1 GCA_025928125.1 Ktedonobacterales bacterium | reverse complement strand
TCATGGTGTCCTTCTTGCACAGGAAACAGCATGGCATGAGTTGTGCCGCCATCATATGGTACAATGCCCGCTATTGGCGCTGTCAACGGCGATAGCGCTGTATCTCCTCACTTTGAAGGAGGCTTGCTATGCTCGCGCGCGACATCATGACTAGCCAGGTGATCAGCATTTCCCCATCTACAGCCGTCCAGGAGATAGCGGACCTGCTCGCGGACTACCGTATCAGCGGCGTCCCGGTGGTTGACGAAGCGAGCCATCTGCTCGGATTAGTGACCGAGGCCGACCTCATCAGCAAGCGTGGCGCAACCGCCGCCGACATTATGAGCAGCCGCGTCGTCACGGCGCAAGAGACAACGCCCGTGGACGAGGTCGCGCAGATTCTCACCAGCAATCGTTACAAGCGCGTGCCGGTTGTGCGGGAAGATAGGGTGGTCGGCATCGTCAGCCGCGCCGACATCGTGCGCATGATGGCCAGCCGCTGGGCCTGTGGCGTCTGCGGCGCCATCCAGCACGGGCGCATGCCCACCGTCTGCGAGAGCTGCGGCGCTGACGGCAGCCACTTCGAGCGCGAGCTTGACCCGCGCCCAGAGGTCACCCAGCACCAGTAAGCTGCCCGACGACACGGACATCTGCCCCCATAGACCCCCACAACTTGACGGGACCCGTAGCCCAAACAGGCAGACATCCCGGCTATATTCTTGTGCCTGCTTCCTGCCATCGGGTACAATGGCATCCGTCACAAACTGGATTCCTGGCTATTATCGCCTGGCTGCCGATGGCGCAGCCATGGGCAATAGCACACTGCTATTATCTCTCGAACAACGAGATACTTCACACGACTTCATACGCACACATACACAAAGACAAAGGGGGCGATTGCTGGTGACGACACGGATATTTGCGATCGCGAATCAAAAAGGTGGTGTGGGCAAGACCACCTCGACGATAAATCTGGCCGCGTTTCTCGCGAATGCGGGCCGCAAGACACTGGTCATCGACCTCGATCCACAGTCCAACACGACGACAGGACTCGGCGTGGACTCTCACGCGGTGGGCGCCTCCATCTACGAGGTGCTGGTCAACGAGAGCGTCAAGCCAGGTGACGTTATCCGCAAGGAGATTCGCCCCAACCTCGCGCTCCTTCCGGCCAAGGTTGATCTCTACGCCGCCGATATCGAGCTGGTCTATCTGGATAACCGCGAGTACCGCATGCGGCACATCCTCGACCAGATTCGCAACGACTACGAATTCATCCTGATCGACTGCCCCCCATCACTTGGCCTGCTGACCGTGAACGCACTGACCGCCGCCGATGGCGTGATTCTGCCGCTCCAGTGTGAATACTTCGCCCTCGAAGGCATGCAGCAGTTGCTCAATACGATTCGGCTGGTGCGCGACCGCCTGAACAACAAGGTGATGCTGTTCGGCGTGGTGTTGACAATGTTTGACTCACGCACGAACCTGGCCACAGAGGTCGTCACTGAGATAAGCCAGCACTTCCCCAAGGAAAAGTTCGATACCCTGATCCCGCGCAACATTCGGCTTTCGGAGGCGCCCAGCTATGGCCGCACCATCCTGGAGCACGATCCACGCTCCCCGGGCGCGCTGGCCTATCAGAAACTGGCAGAGGAAGTAATCGCTCGCGCAGCCAACATGGAGTCGCTCAATGCCTAAACAACGTTTCGGTCTCGGTCGCGGCCTGGATGCGCTGATCCCCGGCGCCAGCCTCGCCGATGTCGCGCCCCTCTCGGATGATACGCCGCTCGATTCGAGCCTCTCGCCCTCGTCGGTCTTTGAGGCGCCGATAGACGCTATCTCGCCGAACCCACAGCAGCCGCGCGCCGTCGTGGATGATGACCCCCAACTGCGCGAGCTGGCCGCCTCGATCCGCGAGTATGGGCTGCTCCAGCCGCTGCTGGTGACGATCAGCGGGCAGGATGACCACGGCCCGCTCTTCCAGTTGATCGCAGGCGAGCGCCGCTGGCGGGCAGCGCGGCTGGCGGAGTTGCGCATGGTCCCGGTGGTGATCCGCGAGGCGACGCCACAACTCATGCTGGAGATGGCGCTGATCGAGAACCTCCAGCGCACCGACCTCAACCCGCTGGAAGAGGCCCAGGGCTATCTGATGCTGATGGAGGAGTATGGGCTGACGCAGGAGATGGTCGCCCAGCGCATCGGCCGCAATCGCGCCACCGTGGCGAACACGGTGCGGCTGCTCCAGCTGCCCGACGAGGTGCGCGAGGCGCTGGTGACGATGCCCCGCGCCTTCACCGAGGGCCACGCCCGCGCCGTCTTGCAGATCAACGGCGATGCGGCGCGCATCAACGCGATGAAGATGATCATCGCGCAGGGGATGAGCGTGCGGCAGGCCGAGGAGCTGGCGCGCCGGATGAACGAGCGGGCGTTGGGTGTCGCCAACGATCGCCGCGGCTCGGTGACGCGCACCCAGAGCGGCGAGACGCGCGCGCTGGAGGAGGAGTTCACCCGCGCCGTCGAGATGAAGGTGCGGCTCCAGCGGACGACCCGCGGCAAGGGCCAGATCACGCTCTACTTCACCAACGACCAGCAGCTCGAAACGCTCTACTCGCGGCTGGTCGGGGCGGCTCGCGCCGGGCAGAACGGCCATGATGCCTACGCCCTGCTGGACGGTAGCGAGCCATTGAGCCTGTCATACGACGACCTCGCCGCAGACGACGACGACCTGATTGATGACGACGAGGATGACGGAGACGACGCCGACGAGTAGCGGCTGGCGGCTGGGTAGCGTAATCATAGGAAAAGGCCGCAGCCGTAGGAGCGCGGGCGGTTGAAACCGCGCCTGAAGGGCCTGCGGCCACGAAACCCGCCGTCGCGGGTTTCACAGCGGATCGGCTGCCACAGGCGCGTTGGGGGCGGTCTGGAGCCTGCGGAGGGCAGCCGCGCGAGCCGAAGGCGAGAAGCGCGCGACGAGCGCGCGGAGCGGCAGCAGCCCGGAGGGCAGGCTTTGTGGCCGAACGCAGTGAGGTCCCTTAGGCGCGGCTTTAGCCGCCAGCCGCCGGGGCTTGGCGTGACCGCGCATTCACATAGGCTTTTCGGCGCTGACGAGCTTCGCCGCGACGAAGGGGCTGCCGTACCAGAAGCGCCAGCCGAGGTTGCGCACCTGCACGTTGGCCATGCCGCGCTGGCGTAGCTGCTCCGCGTAGGCTGACGTGGCGCGAATATCGGCGATCATCAGCCTGCCGCCGGGCCTGAGCAGCCGCACCGCTTCGTCTATCGCCTGCGCGCGTCCGGAGGCGCTGGGGATGTTATGTATTGCCAGGCTCGACAGCACCAGGTCACACGAAGCGTCTGTCAGCGGGATGTCGCGCATGTCGGCGGTGAGTAGCTCGACGCGCTGGGCATTCACGCCCTCGCTCGCGGCGTTGCGTCGGGTCTCCGCTGGATCATTGCCCGACTGGTCCATCGTCTTCCACAGGTCGATGCCAGTAATCTTGCCCTGAGGCAGCAGTTGCGCCGCCATCAGCAGCACCGCGCCACGTCCGCAGCCCAGGTCGGCGGCCTGCTCGTCGCCACGCAGCCGAAGCCCCGTCAGCAACCCGGCCCAGACGTGGAACTTGCCCACGCGCGTCGTGTAGATATAGCTGCCCGCGCTCAGCAGCATATAGACGGCGTAGATCGCGCAGACCACCGCCAGCACCGGCTGATTGAAGAGCCAGACGCTTGCCGCTGTCAGCCCCAGCAGCGCGACGCCGATGACAGCGAACGTGATCGGCACATACGGCGCGTCGAACCCATAGTCGCCGCGACGCCGTGCAAGCTGTTCAGGCGAAATGGCAGGCGATTCAGCCATGGCAGCAGTACACTCCTCCGGGAAGAATTCGCCTTACCTCAGGCCAGTTCGGAGACGTGCTCGTCCTCATACCGCTCGATCAGCGTTCCCAGGACTTCCATGAGAGAGGCAAGTGGATGGGTTTCATCCTCGCCAACACGATCTATCAGCGAGTCGAGCAATGCGACGAGGCGTTGGTATTCCTCCTCCAAATGAGGAACAAAGAGCCAGGGCGCCATGTCAGGCCCCAACCGGCGCGGCCAGCCCCCGCATCGCCTCGGCCAGCACGGAGAGCGCACGCTCGATATCGTCCGCAGAGATGCCGTAGTGCGTCACCGCGCGGATGCGGCCATCGTCGCCGCCAGAGAGCAGCACACCTGCCTGCGCCGCCGCCGTCACTAGCGGGGTTACGTCGCCCGCCGCGCCATCTTCGCCACGCACGCCGAAGAAGAGGATGTTCGTCTCGACGGTCTCCGGCGCGATGGTGATCCCCGGAATCTCCGCCAGCCCGTCGGCCAGCTTCTTCGCGTTGACGTGGTCATCGGCCAGCCGGTCCACCATCTCATTCAGCGCGATGATGCCCGCCGCCGCGATGATGCCCGCCTGGCGCATGCCGCCGCCGAGCAGCTTGCGCACGCGCCGCCCCTCGTCGATGAAGGCGCGCGACCCGACCACCATCGAGCCAACCGGCGCGCTCAGCCCCTTCGAGAGGCAGAACTGCACGCTATCCACCTCCGCCGCCAGCGCGCTCACCGGGACGCCTAGCGCCACGGCGGCGTTGAAGACGCGCGCGCCGTCCATATGCACCGGCAGGTTGCGCGCCCGCGCGGGAGCCGCCAGCTCGCGTAATGTCTCCGGCGAGAGCACGCGTCCGCCAACCATATTGTGCGTATCTTCCAGGCAGAGCAGACCCGTCCGCGCCTCGTGGATGTCGTCGCCCTGGAAGGCGCGCGCCAGCCGCTCGCGGTCGAGCGTGCCATCCGCCAGCGTCGGCACAGGGCGCGTGGCCGAGCCATTCAGCCGGGCGGGGCCGCCGACCTCGTAGAGATAGGTGTGCGAGCGGTCGCCCATGATGATCTCGTCACCACGGCGGCAGTGGGTCAGCATCGAGACGGCGTTGCCCATCGTGCCGGAGGCGACGAAGAGACCCGCCTCCTTGCCCAGCATCACCGCCGCCAGTTCTTCAAGCTGATTGACGGTCGGATCCTCGCCATAGACATCGTCGCCGACCTCCGCGCGATACATCGCTTCGCGCATGTTCGGTGAGGGATGGGTCACGGTGTCGCTGCGCAGGTCGATCTTCTCGCCGCTGGCCAGCGCGCCGATGCGGGCCTCGTAGCTGCCGTAGTTGCTGCTCATGTGCTGGATACTCCACATTCTCGGCCATAAATGGCCGGAGTAGGCTATGCGGGGCCATAAATGGCCCTGACGGGCGTTTACGCCCGATGTCGTTCTACCCCGGCCTTTCAAGGCCGGGATCGCCATCCACTTTTCTGCACAAGCATCGTAGCACAGGAGTGATTGGCATGTACCAGGGCAGCGCCCAATATGACACGAGGTGTCCGCTTGGCCGCTGTATGCTGGTGATGACTCGAACGGATAGACTGGTCTGATGGGAGGTTTACATGGCGAGGAAAGCGGAACTGCTGGCGGCGTTTGCCCAGACAGGCGAGGCGCTCGATGATTTTCTGGCAGGTCGCGGCGCGGACGAACGAGCCGACGCTGGCGGCAGGAAGGATGACTATTCGGCCAAAGAGCTTGTGGCCCTCACCGGCTTCTGGATGCGCTACATGGTCGAGCGGATGGGATTCTATGCGCGCGGTGAGGAGCCGCCCCGCGAGGTAGACTTCGACGCGCTCAACCGCGACGAGATTGCCAGGCAGGCCAACCTGACATGGGACAAGGTGGCGCAGACGACACGGGCCGACCTAGCGGCGCTGACCGCAGCGGTCGAGCAGTCCTCCGAGACGTTTCTGCGAACGCCGAACTACTATGGCGATTATCCTCCCGGCCCCATCGAGGGCGAGATTATGGCCAACGGCTTCACCTGGGCATT